>NZ_JBEYFY010000005.1:0-253265 GCF_040703595.1 Streptomyces sp. NPDC007084 | reverse complement strand
CCGGCGGGTCGAGCTGACCGGACTCCGAGCGCGGGAAGAACTCGTACCAGGAGCCGTACAGCGCCCGCTCCCGCTCCACCAGCAACGGCAACGGCCGCGACCGGGTGAGCCGTTCGCGCAGCGGATGGCCGTCGAGGACGGCGTCCACCTCGGGGTGGAGAGCCGCCGCGAGCCGGTCGGCGGGGGCGCGGGAGTCGTCGCGCAGCGCGTCCGCCGCGGCGAGCACCCGGTCCCGGCCGGGGCCTTCGGGCACCCCGGCGGCGGCCCGCTCGTACAGCGCGGCGCCCTCCTCCAGGACCAGACCGACATCGAGGCCGGCCGGGATCTTGACCTCGGCGGCGCGCCGCCATCCGGTCACCGGGTCGCTCCACGCCTCCACCAGGTACGTCCACCGGCCCGGCGCCGTCGGGGTGACCTCGGCGCCCCAGCGGTCGGTGCCCGGGGCCAGCTCGCGCATCGGGGTCCACGGGCCGGGACGGCCCTCGGGATCGCACAGGACGACATCGGCGCCGACCACGTCGTGCCCCTCGCCGAAGAGGGTGGCGGTGACCTGGAAGGTCTCACCGGCGACGGCCTTCGCGGGCCGGCGGCCGCAGTCCACGACCGGCCGCACGTCCACGACGGGGATACGGCCGGTGTCCGTGTGCGCGTCCATGCGTCTCGCCTCCGCGGTTTCGGGGCCCGGCTCGTCTCGCCGCCGGGGCCGCTGTCGTGTGCGGTCCTTGTGACCGTCCCTCAGATCCGTGCCGGAACGTCCTGGAGATAGGTCTCGGCGGCGTCCGCCGCCTCGCGCGCGCAGCGCTTCCCCATCAGGACGCACAGGGTGTAGCCGGTGTTCTCGAAATTGCCCCGGACCACGTGGTCCGCGGGGGTCGCCAGATGCAGGCGCTCCCAGGCGCGGTAACGCTCCAGATGCCTGGCGACCTCGGATTTGGCAGGCAGCAGCATCACGCTGGTCACCTTCCGATCTCTCGACCGCGCACGGCTCGCCCGGTCGGCGAGTGAGGGCCGTACGCGAAGAGGAGCCGGTCCGTCACGCACCGACACCTTCACTCATGGTGCCTGCACCGGCACCGAGCGTCTTGTTGGCTCTTCAACTACACCGTCGTTCCTGGTCCGGGACGGAGTGCGGCTCTCGACTTGCACGGATGGAGTAGCACCCGCACGCTGAGTGTGACTCAGGAGCGATCACCGCTCACGCTTCGTGTTCGGGGTCCGGTCCCACAGGGGCCGGGAAGGAGCGAGGGCTTCGCCGGTGAGGAGCAAACGACGATGAAAGCCGCAGTTCCCTGCTACTACCACCTCGACGTGGAGCTCAGCCCCGAAAGGGTCGGACAGGTCAAGCGCATTCTGGCCGCACACCTCCGGTACTGGAACCTGGAGAATCTCGTCGAGTCCGTCTGCCACTGTGCCGAAGCGCTGCTTCGCACGATCGAGCAGCACGCCACGGACAAGAACACCACCATCGAGATGTGGTGGAACGGCCAGCATCTGATCGCCGCCGTCTCGGACAACAGCCAGGACATCCGCCCGCACAAGGCACCCCAGGGCTGTCTGGCCCAGATCGCCGCCCTGAGCGACGGCTGGGGCTGCTGCGCCACCGACGTCGGCGGCAAGATCATCTGGTTCTCGTGGCGGGCCCGGGCCGCCGAACGCGCGCCGCTGGAACCGCCGCTGCCGGCGCCCAGCCTGCGCGAGGCGCGCCGGACGCCCCGGTACTTCGTACTGCCGGACCCCGTCCTGGCCGCCGCCCGCGACGACAGCGAGGCGGTCACCGCGAGCGGATGAGTCCGCCAGGACAGGCGGCCGTGATCGCCCTACGGTGATCATGTGCTCACCTGGAACGGGCGCCCCTACCCGCTGGGGGCGACATACGACGGCGAAGGAACGAACTTCGCCCTGTTCACCGAAGTCGCCGAGCGCGTCGATCTCGTGTTGATCGACGCGCTCGACGACGTCCGCACGGTCCCCCTCACCGAGGTCGACGGCTTCGTGTGGCACGGCTACCTGCCGGGCGTCGGCCCCGGGCAGCGCTACGCCTATCGGGTGCACGGCCCCTGGGACCCCGCCGCAGGCCACCGCTGCAATCCGGCGAAGCTGCTGCTCGACCCGTACGCCAAGGCCGTCGACGGGCAGGCCGACAACCACCCCTCCCTCTTCGAACACGACCCGGACGGCCCGTCCGGCGCCGACAGCGCGGGGCACACCCCGCTCGGCGTCGTCACCGACCCGGCCTTCGACTGGGGCGACGACCGGCCGCCGCTGCGCCCTTACGCCGATACGGTGATCTACGAGGCCCATGTACGCGGCCTGACCCGCACGCACCCCGGCGTACCCGAGGAACTCCGCGGCACCTACGCCGGCCTCGCCCACCCCGCCGCCATCGAGCACCTGACCTCGCTCGGCGTCACCGCGGTCGAGCTGATGCCCGTGCACCAGTTCGCCCAGGACGGCTTCCTGCGCGACCGGGGCCTGTCCAACCACTGGGGCTACAACACGATCGGCTTCTTCGCGCCGCACAACGCCTACGCCGCCCACGGCACCCGCGGCGAACAGGTCGCCGAGTTCAAGTCGATGGTCAAGGCCCTGCACGCGGCCGGCCTCGAAGTGATCCTCGACGTCGTCTACAACCACACCGCCGAGGGCAACGAGAACGGCCCCACGCTCTCCTTCCGGGGCATCGACAACGCCGCCTACTACCGCCTGGTCGAGGACGACCGGGCGCACTACTACGACACCACCGGCACCGGGAACAGCCTGCTGATGCGGCACCCCAACGTGCTCCAGCTCATCATGGACTCGCTGCGCTACTGGGTCACCGAGATGCACGTGGACGGCTTCCGCTTCGACCTCGCGGCCACCCTGGCCCGGCAGTTCCACGAGGTGGACCGCCTCTCGGCGTTCTTCGACCTGATCCAGCAGGACCCGGTGGTCGGCCGCGTCAAGCTCATCGCCGAACCCTGGGACGTGGGCGACGGCGGCTACCAGGTCGGCAACTTCCCGCCGCTGTGGTCGGAGTGGAACGGCCGGTACCGCGACTGCGTACGGGACTTCTGGCGCTCCGGGGACGGCACGCTCGGCGAGTTCGCCTCCCGGCTGACCGGCTCCTCCGACCTCTACCAGCACGACCGCCGACGGCCGCGCGCCGGCATCAACTTCGTCACCGCGCACGACGGGTTCACCCTGCGCGACCTGGTCTCGTACAACGACAAGCACAACGAGGCCAACGGCGAGGACAACCGGGACGGCGACGACGACAACCGGTCCTGGAACTGCGGCGCCGAGGGCCCCACCGACGACGAGGGCGTCCTCGAACTGCGCGCCCGCCAGCAGCGCAACCTCATCGCCACCCTGCTGCTCTCCCAGGGCGTGCCGATGATCTCCCACGGCGACGAACTCGGCCGCACCCAGCGGGGCAACAACAACGCCTACTGCCAGGACAACGAGATCTCCTGGGTCGACTGGAACCTCACCGACGAGCAGCGCGGCCTCATGGAGTTCACCCGGCGCGCCATCGCCCTGCGCGCCGCGCATCCCGTGCTGCGCCGCCGCCGGTTCTTCCTCGGCGACACCGTCCGGCACGAACACCAGCCGCTGCCCGACCTGATGTGGCTGCGCCCCGACGCCCGCGAGATGACCGACGAGGACTGGGCGCGCCCCGACGCCCACGCCGTCGCGGCCTTCCTCAACGGGGACGCGATCGCCGAGACCGACCCGCGCGGCGCCGCCGTGGTAGACGACTCCTTCCTGCTCCTGCTGAACAGCCACTGGGAGCCCGTCGTCTTCCGCCTGCCCGACGCGGCCTACGGCGAGCGCTGGTCGGCACTGATCGACACCGCCGACCCCCAGGGCGTCCCCGACGAGGCGGAGCACAAGGCCGGCACCGAGGTCCGGGTCGAGTCACGCGGTCTCGTCCTGCTCTCCCGCCCGCCCCGGACCGAGGGCGGCGTGTAGGACGGTTCCGGGCCGGCGGGAACGGGAGTCACGGGCCCGCCGGCCCGGTGCGCGCGACGTCCGGGAAACGTGATGTGCAGCACGCGCGGGATTAGCCCTCCCGGGTGACCCGGAAAGGTTCTGGCTGCGCACGGCTTGATCGCCGATCAAGGAACGGGAAATACCTGGCCACAGGGCCTTCGGCTCATTTGACACGTCGTTGAGGGCACAGATAGGAACAACTCTCTGAAATGGAGAGGTGAACTGTGCGCGAGCCGAACGTGGTCGGGGACTGGCAGGAGTACGACGAGCATGCCGGCCTGCGTGTCCGCGTCCACGGCGTCGAGAAGGCCGAGCCGCCGCGCGGGCGGGACGACGCCGCCGACGACCTCACTTATTTCCGGTTCCGGGTGACCGTCGAGAACCGCGCCACCGAGCACTTCGGCATCCACCTCGAAGACGGCCAGATCGACATCCGTGTCGGCTCCGACGGCGAGAGCGCCTTCCTCGACTGGCGGAACTCCCAGTTCATCGAGGGCTTCGACGTCTATCCGCTGCGCCGGGCCACCGCGGTCCTGTTCGCCGCGGGACCCGACACCGCCCTGCACCGCCTCGACATCCAGGTGGCGCTGAAGGTCGACGACGAGTGGGCCGAGCGCTACCTCTGGGCCGGCGGTGTCGACCACGACGAACTCCCCGAAACGGACCCCCGCCCCGACACGGCCAGGGACAGCCTCGCCTGCCAGGTCAGCAACTTCCTGCGACGCGAAGCGGAGTCCTGACCGACGGTCCTGAGCCCGGCGACCCCGCAGCCGGTGGTCCCGCGCCTTGCTCCCGAGGCCCTGGCCCCGAGGCCGGCCCCGCTCGTGCGGTGCGCCGGGTTCCGTCCGGGCGACACGACAGCGGGCGCACGTCGGGCTCCGTCCCGTCCGGCTAGGGTCGGCCGATGAACCGAACCCCAGCACGCTCCGAGGGGGCTGGCCCGTTCACCACCCGGCTGACCTGGCCGCTCACGGACGGGCGGACGGCGGTCTGGGAGTCGCGCCGGGCCCGCAAGCGCGGCCTGCTCACCGTCAGTGGACCGGGGGAGACGGCGGCCCGTGTCCGGCGGGCGGACCCGGTCACGATCGGCCGGCTGCGCGGGCTGAACACCGTCGCCGCCACCGCCTTCACGGCCGGCGGCGCCCTGTTCGCGCTGGGCGCCGGGGTCGCCGAGTACGGCTCGCACGGCACGACCGGCGCCTGGATCTACTTCGTCGGCGGCCTCTTCTTCAACACCGGGGCCTACGCCTGCCTGCTCCAGGCGGTCAACGCCCCCCGCCGGGACGGCGCGTCCGGCACCCTCACCGGACGCCGCTGGCGGTGGTGGAGCTACGAGCCCGGCCGGATCGACTGGCTGAGCACCTTCGTGCTGTTCGCCGGAACACTCGTGTTCGGCGTCAACCTGCTGGACTCCCTGCTGCGGGGCCTGTCCGCGCGGCAGGTGGACCGCCTGGTCTGGGCCCCCGACCTCGTGGGCTGCGCGCTGTTCCTGATCTCCGGGCATCTCGCGGTCGTCGAGGTCTGCCACGGCCGGCCGCGGGTGCTCGTCCACGACCTGGGCTGGTGGATCGTCGCGGTCAACCAGCTCGGGTCCGTGCTCTTCCTCGTGTCGGCCCTGGCCGCCTACACCCGTCCGGCGACGGGCAGCGTGGTGAACGTCGGCATCGCCAATGGGGCGACCCTCGCCGGAGCGCTGTGCTTCACGGCGGCGGGCGTGATCCAGTTCTTCGAGCGCCCCTGACGGCGGACGCGGGGGAGCCGTGGAGGGTCAGCGGTCCCCGGCCGGGTTGTTCTCCACCCACTGGATGAGCAACTGCCGTACATACGGGTTGCCCTCCTGCGCGGCGTGCGCCAGCCGCTCGGCGCTCGCCCGCGCCGCCCGCCAGCCCGCCGGCCCGTCCTCCTCGTGGGCGCGGTCCGCGGCCGACAGCGCGTCGGCCGCCAGCAGGCGCAGTTCCTCGGAGAGATCGTCGTCCGCGGCGGCCCGGTACGCCTCCAGGCGCAGCGCGGCCAGGTCGGCGGGGGAGAGGGCGGGCCGCGTGGGCGGCTGCGCGTAGCCGCTCACCGCTATCACCACGCAGAAGGTGGCCACGTCCCGGCGGCTCTCGGACTGCCCCTTGGCGATGGCGGGCGCCAGCCAGGTGGGCGCCCGCCAGTGGGAGACCGCCGTGGCCGCGGCGAGAGCGAGGGTCAGCAGCGCGAAGGGGAGCGGACCGCCGAGGAACCAGCCGATCGGCCCGAGCACCAGGAAACAGACGGCACTGCTCATCCATATGCGACGGCGGCCCAGCCTCAGGTGTCGTGGATCCATGCGCCTCAGTGTCGCAGGGGCGTACGCGGCGCGAGGAGGGGGCGGGCGATTCGGACGGACGATCCGGGCGGGCCGTGGCCCCCGGCCCGGGTTCTAGGGCAGCAGCTTGTCCATCGCCGCGGAGCCCTCTTCCCGGAGCTTGCGCTCCGCCCAGGCGAGGTTCTCCGGCGTGACGTCGCGGCCGGCGGCGAGCACCAGGTCCTCGGCCGTCACCGGGCCCTCGGTCCCGGTGTGCAGCAGCTTGTCGGGGGTCGCCCGGTCCTCGGGGGGTACGGACGCGTCGGGCCGGCTCGTTGACATGGTCTCTCCTTGTTCCGCCTGATCTGCCTCTCACGCTACGGGCATTCCGTACACCCCGCTCGACGCGCCCGGCGGCCGGCCCGGCCCGTGGACAGGCGTGGTGGGGGGTGCCCCCCGTTCGGCCGAACTGCGATGTCGGCCGCCGCTTCCGGAGGTGAAGGTGGAGGGGCTCGCACTTCCACACCGAAGGAGCTTGGAATGCGTATTCGTCTGATGGCAGCCACCGGACTCGCCGCCGCCGCCCTGTTCGCCACCGCCGGGACCGCCGCGGCCGACCCCGGTCCCGACGCGGTCGGCGTCGCGGCGAACAGCCCCGGCGTCCTGTCCGGCAATGTCGTCCAGATTCCCGTGGACCTCGGCCTCAACCTCTGCGGCAACACGGTGGACGTGGTGGGCCTGCTGAACCCGGCGTTCGGCAACATCTGCGCGAACGGCTGACGATCGAGGTCCGCCGGGCAGGGTGACCCCCTGCCCGGCGTGCGGCCGGAGCCGGCGGGTTTTTCCCGCCGGCTCCTCGTCGTCTCCGGCAGCTCCCGGTGAACCCCTCCCGTGCGACGAGTCGTTGAACCCCTCCCGTGCGAAGAGGGGGTGCGCCCCTCCCGTGCGATCACTGGTCGCCCGGCGTCCATCTCGTTGGTCTGTACATGACCAGCCCGGCCGGGTGAGACTGTGCGCCGACCCCTCACCCCCCACCGAGGAGCAGACCTGATGCGCACCGCCGCACGGCAACGTTGTCACCCGGTCCTGGCCGGTCTCGTCACCCTCGCCACCGCCGCCGTCCTCTCCGTCGTCACCGGCGCGCCCGCCACCGCCGCCGACACCTGGAACGAGGTGGGCTCCGACCGCGCCGACCCGCTGACCGAGAGCCAGGGCCTCACCTCCGTCGAGGTGCCCGCCGGCAGCCCGAACCGCTACACCGGAATCGGCACCATCCCCGTCGCGGTGTCCAGCCGCGGCTGGAACCACGTCGGCGACCCCGACGCCTCCTACGACGGCCACTACATCGAGCCGTACCAGAGCGACTCCGGCGGCTCCAAGATGTTCCGCGTGCAGGCCCCGGGCGGCGCCTGGTCGGAGTACGTGCACGCGCTCGGCCCCGGCGAGGCGCTGAACAACTCCTTCGTCGCCGTCACCCCGGGCGGCTCCTGGATGGTCTCCGGCGAGTACGGGACCATGGACCGGCTGCTGGTCTTCCCGACCCCCGGGGTCAACCCCGCGACCTCGCCCGGGGCCAACCTCCCGCAGGCCTCCACCGTCCACCTCGACCATGCCGTACGGGACGTACAGGGCTGCGACTTCGTCACGGCGACACGGTTGCTGTGCGCGTCCGACGACCCCGCAGGCACCCTCTTCGGGATCACCAAACCGCTGCTCCAGGTCGACCTGAGCGCCGAGCCGAACGGTACGGCGGACGTCACCGGCCATGTCACCGCCCTGCGCCAACTGCCCCTGCGCAGCTCCTGCTCCGGCACCTTCGAGGCCGAGGGCATCGACTACGACCGGCGGACCGGGACCCTGCGGGTGATCGTCGTGTCCCCGGGCTTCTGCGTACTGACCGACAGCAAGACCTACCGTTTCACGCACAGTTGAGCCCACACCGCGATGAGATGCCGGGCGCGTACGCCGCCGGACGGCCCCGCGCGGGCCGGGGCGTACGCGCCCGGGCCCGTGCCCGCCCCGTGATCCCAGGCCCGGCGCCCGCCCCGTGATCCCGGGCCCGTCGTCCGCCCCCGGTGATCCCGGGCCCGTCGCCCGCCCCCGTGACGGCGGGCCCTCCCGCGCGGCGTCCGCCTGTCCGGCATCCGTCGGACGGGCGCCTTCCCGGCGTACCTCCCGCATCAGAAGCCGCGATCGGATCAACAGGCCCCAGTGGCGCTCAAGTCCCTTACACTCTCGGGAAGTTGATCGTTCGACTGGCCCGGTCGCCCCAGGAGGAGCGCATGCCCCGGACACCCTCGCGTCGTACCGCACTTCAGGGCCTCGCCGCCGCCGGCGCCGCGGTTGTCGGGTTCGATCCCTTCACCCGGAGCTGGGCGGCCGGCGACAGCGGCCGGCCGCTCGCCAGGCTGCCCCGGCTCGACGGCAGCGTACGCACGGACGACGCCTCGCTCTCGGCCGCCGCCGACGACTTCGGCCACATCGTGCACCGGCGCCCGCGCGCGGTGCTCCGCCCGGGCTCGGTCCGCGACATCGTCGCGATGGTCCGCTTCTGCGACGAGCACCGGCTGTCCGTCGCCCCGCGCGGCCAGGGCCACGGCACCCAGGGCCAGGCCCAGGTCGACGGGGGCCTGGTCATCGAGACCACCCCGCTCGCTTCCATCGGCCCGGTAGGACGCGGCAGCCGGAGCGTGACGGTCGGGGCGGGCGCCAAGTGGAGCGACGTCGTCAAGGCCACCCTGGCGCACGGGCTGACCCCGCCCACCTTCACCGACTACCTCGAACTCTCCGTCGGCGGAACCCTGTCGGTCGGCGGTGTCGGCGGCCAGACCCACCAGCAGGGCGCCCAGGTCGACAACGTACTCGAACTCCAGGTCGTCACCGGCGCCGGAGACCTCGTCCGCTGCTCGCCCACCGAACACCGCGACCTGTTCCTCGCGGTGCTCGCCGGACTCGGCCAGTGCGCGATCATCGTCGGCGCCACCCTGCGTCTGGTCCCCGCGCCCAGGACCGTACGCCACTACCTCCTCCCGTACACCGACCTGCGCACCTTCCTCGACGATCAGCGCCGGCTCGTCCAGGAGGGCCGGTTCGACTACGTCGAAGGCCAGGTGAACCCCGACGCCGACGGGGTCTTCAACGGCTATGTCATCGAGGCCGTCGCCTACGGGCCGCCCGTCGGACCCGCCCCCGACGACAGAGCCCTGCTGCGCGGACTGCGCCACGACCGGGCCGGCGTCCAGACCGCCGACCTCGCCTACTACGACTTCCTGGACCGGCTCGCGGCGAGCGTCGCCGCGCTCAAGGAGGCCGGCCTCTGGGCGTTCGCGCACCCCTGGCTGAACCTGTGGCTGCCGGGCCGCTCCGCCGCCACGCTCACCGCGTCCCTGCTGGAGGACCTCACCCCGGCCGACCTCGGCCCCGGCGTCGTCCTCCTGTACCCGGTGCTGCGGAAGAACCTGCGCACCCCGCTGCTGCGCGCCTCCGACGACCCCGTGCCGTATCTGCTGGCCGTGCTGCGCACCACCCCGCCGGACGACACGACGACCGTGGACCGGCTCCTCGCCGCCAACCGCGCCGCGTACGAGAAGGTCCACGCGGCCGGCGGCACCCACTACCCGGTCGGTTCCGTCCCCTTCGGCCCGGCGGACTGGCGGGAGCACTTCGGGCCCGAATGGCGCCGGCTCGCCACGGCCCGCCACACCTACGACCCGCGCGGAGTCCTGGTCCCCGGACAGAACGTCTTCTGACGGTCCGCCCGGTCACCCGGGTCCGCCGGGCCCGGGCTCACCAGCGCCCGGGCTCGCTGCCCACGATCGGCACCGACGGCTTCCCGTCGACCCCCTCCGGCACGTCACCGGCCAGCATCACCCGGTGCATGATCCGGGGGTGGTCGACCTGGGCGGTGTCGCTCGGCGCCAGATGGATGGTGGCCCGGTTGTCCCAGAAGGCCACACTGCCCGGCTCCCACCGGAAGCGGACCGTGTACTCGGGCCGGACCGCCTGCTCCAGCAGCATGTCCAGGATCGCCCGGCTCTCCGGCCGGGAGACCCCGAGAATCTGCTCGATGTAGTAGCCGTTCACGAACAGGACCCGCTCACCCGTCTCCGGGTGCACCCGCACCAGCGGATGGTCGGTGGCGATCTGACGGTCGAGCAGATGACGGGCGTACGCGTCGTCGCCGGGCCGCGTCTGGTAACCGACACCCAGCCGGTGTTCGGCGCGCAGCCCGTCCACGAAGGCCCGCACCGGAGCCGACAGGCCCGCGTAGGCGACGGCCAGGTTCGACCAGGTGGTGTCACCGCCGTACGGAGGGACGGTCTCGGCCCGCAGGATCGTCGCGGCGGGCGGGTCCACGCGGGCGCCGTGGTCGCAGTGCCAGCCGCGCAGCAGCGAGTGACGGCGCCGGCGCAGCCACTCCTCGTGGTCCATGCCGTACCGCCCGCCCAGTTCGAGGCGGTCGGCCGTCGTCTCGACCTCGGGAAAGTCCTCGGGTGACGCGCCGCCCCGGGAGCGGAGCCGGACCGGCTCGCCGAAACGGCGGGCGAAGGCGACATGGGCGCTGTGGTCGAGGTGCTGGTCGCGGAAGAACACCACCTTCCAGCGCAGCACGGCCGCTCGGATCGCGGCGACCACCTCGTCCGGCAACTCCCGCGCCAGGTCGACTCCGGTGATCTCGGCGCCGATGTGTCCCGCCGCCGGCTTCACTTCGAGACGTGTGACCTGGTCCGTCATGGTGGCTCCGTTGATCGTCCTGTCCGTGTCGGGGTCCAGCATGACCGGTGGGTCCCGCGCCCGACAGGGCGCCTCGCGCGCCGGCCGGCCGCGCACACGGGAGGCGCGTCGCGCGCACGGGGTGTGCACGGTGTCGCGGAGCCGCCCCGCCGCACTCCCTGGTGGCGGGGCGCCCGCGGTGCCGAGAATGAGCGGCAGTGAACGGGCCCCGCCCTCCATCCGCATAGGGGCGGGGTCCGTTCACACGGCGCGGCTCAGTTCCGGTGCTCGCGCAGGGCGGCCAGCGCGCGGTCCGCGTGGGCGCTCATCCGCAGTTCGCTGCGGACCACCTCCAGGACCGTGCGGTCCTGCGCGATCACGAAGGTGACCCGCTTCGTCGGGGCCAGCGAGAAGCCGCGCTTCACGCCGAACCGCTCGCGCACACCGCCCTCGACGTCGGACAGCAGCGGGAAGCCGAGCGTGTGACGGTCGGTGAACTCCTTCTGCCGGTCGACCGCGTCACCGCTGATGCCGACCGGGCGGGCGCCCGCGGCGGTGAACTCGGCGGCCAGATCACGGAAGTGGCAGGCCTCCGCGGTGCAGCCGGTGGTGAGCGCGGCCGGGTAGAAGAAGAGCACCACCGGGCCCTCGCCCAGCAGTTCGGACAGGCTCCGGCTGGTGCCGGTCTCGTCCGGCAGCGTGAAGTCCTCGACGGTGTCGCCCACGTTCACTCGTGTCGTCATGACCTTCCCTCCCCGGCACGCGCGACGCCGCGCGCCCACAGGACCAGCGGCACCTGAAGCGGGAGCCGCGCGAGTGCCGCCGCCTTGAGCGGCGCCGGACGGTTCCGCCAGTCCGCCGCCATCTGGACGTTCGCGGGGAACACCCCGACGAAGAAGGCGGCGGTCGCCAGCGCCGCCACCCGGCGAGTGCGGGGCAGTGCCACCCCGGCCGCGAGCGCGAGTTCGACGACTCCGCTCGCCCGCGTCCAGGCGCGCGGCTCTCCGGGCAGGGCGCGCGGAACGATGGCGTCGAACTGCCGTGGTACGGCGAAGTGGGCGACGCCCGCGGAGGCCAAGAGGCCTGCGAGCAACAGGGGTGAACGTTCGGACCGTGGCACGGTTCCTCCTCAGGGGGCCTGTCGCGCGACTTTACTGGAGAGTAAGTGGCCGTGGTGGGGGCGGGAGGCGCCGATCCCGTGCCAGTCCCGGAGCGGGCGCCGCCGCCCGGGAGCCGGCGGCCGGAAACCGCCGGTATCGGCCGCGCGCAATTCGGGCCGCCGGGCGAAATCCGGGGAATTCGCGCGGCTCCGGGTTTGGGCAAAGGATTCACGGTCAGCCGTAGTAGTGAATCGCATGGTCGAGAAGTAAGGACGTGAACCACGATGGCCGAGAACGAGAAGACCCGCGCCAAGATCGAACAGGCGAAGGGCAAGGCCAAGGAGACCGTCGGACGTGCGGTCGGCAATGAGCGCATGACGGCCGAGGGCAAGATCGAACAGTCCAAGGGCGACGCCCGGCAGGCCAAGGAAAAGGCCAAGGACGCATTCCGGCACTGATGACGGCCGAATCCGCGGGGCCCGTCGTGTTTATTTCACGGCGGGCCCTGTGAAATTCCGGGCAGGAGAGCGGAGCGAACAATGTGCGGGGAGTACCAGATGGCGTCCACCGACACGGCGACCAGGGCGCGGCCCACGATCCAGGCGGGCCCCGACAGTCCGGCCGAGGCGCGGCAGGCCGTCCGGCGTGCCCTCGCCACCCGGTCCGCGGACGGCTCGCGGATCGACGAGCACGCCCTCGGTGACGCGCTGCTCGTCGCCTCGGAACTGGTCAGCAACGCGATGCTCCACGGCGGCGGTGTCACGGCCTTCGAGGTGACACCGACCGAGCGGGAGGTACGGCTGTCGGTGAGCGACCGCAGCGACCAACAGCCCGCCGCAGCCGGGCGGTTCGACGACACGGGACGCATGCGGGTCGGCGGCCACGGCTGGATGATCGTCTGCACGCTCGCCCGTGACGTCGCCGTCTCACCCCTGCGGAGCGGAGGCAAGCGGATCACGGCGGTGGTGCCGCTCGCCCCGGCCGACGTCACCGTCTGAACGCGGGTCTCCGCGCCACCGTCTGAACGCGGGTCTCCGCGCGATGGTCCGCACGCGAGACTCCGCGGGACGCTGGTCTGAACGCAGGGCTCCGCGCGACGCCGCTGTGAACGCGGGACTCCGCGCGACGCTCTGAGACGCGACGCTCTGAGGCGCGAGATTCTGAAGCCCAACCCGCCCTCCGGGAGGGCAACTCGCCTGCCCCGAAGGGGTGTTGAGAGCCCGCGGTCCTGAACGCGCCATCTCACGGCCGGGAACGCGTGCGGGGACGACGGCTCAGGCCGTCAGGGCGTGGGAGGACACGGCGGACCTCCGCGAGGTGCTCGTGTCCGAGGCGGCGGGCCGACCCGCCGCCCGCACCTGGTACGTGGTCTTCGCGGGGTCGACCAGCGGGTCCCCCAGCTCGATCCGGCCCGCCGCGTGCAGCGCGTCGCACTCGCCGGTGGGCAGCGCCACGTAACAGCCACCCCGGCCGGTGGCGGGATCGAGGGGCATCCAATAGCCGTACCGCCGACGGCCGTTCGCGTGCACGGTGAGACGGACGGCGAACCGCCGCTGGGTTATCAGACGCAGCACTTCGGCCCCGCCTGCGCTGAGCGGGGTGTTGGTGCGGGGGAGTGGCCGCAGCATGTCACCATCCTCCGATCGGGCCTCGCGGCGCGGTACGGGGGTGCTGATGGAGCGTCATGAACATGCGGCCTTTCGACGGACGGGTCGGATCACGCAGCGCCCGGGGCGGTCACGTTCTCGCTGCTCGGCATTGTTCCGCAGCGCACTGACAACGCGGGGCGCGCGGGGTTCAGCGGCGTCGGACGGACGCCCGCGCACGGTTGGCGCGGGCGGTGAGCTGGCCCTGCACGAAGGGGTCGGTGGCCGGGTCGTAGGAGCCGGCGTGATCGGCGAGCGTGCCGGTGATCCGCTCCCACTCCTCCAGCTCAGCGCGGATTGCGGCCGGGTCCGGGCCGTCGTCCGCGCGCTGTGCGGCCGCCCGCTCGGCGTCCTCGAAGGCCGCCTTCGCCTGGTGGTGGTTCATCCCGGTGGCGGCGGCGCGCACCCGCTCCCACGCGGCGCGCTCCGTGGCGGACGGCTCCCGTTCCGTGCTCACTGCCTCACCCTGGCTCACTGCCTCATCCCGATCGTGTCGCGGTACCGGCTCCCTCATCGGGTCCGTCTTCCCTGTTCGGGAGAAAGGACACCCGCGGGCCCGTCGCCGGTTCCGCGGGCGCCCGTTCTCACCAGGGCAGAAAGGCGTGGATGTCCTTGCCGTCGGGGCGCACGATCACGCTGACCTGGTCGCAGAGCGCGTTCACCAGATGCCAGCCGATCCCGCCCCCGCCCTCGGAGGGGCGGAAACGGCGGGGGGCGGGCCGGGTCGTGCTGCCGTCGCGCAGGGTCACGTGCACTCCGTCGAACGTGGGCCGCATCAGCAGCTCGAAGGGGCCGGGAGCGTACTGGATGGTGTTGGCCGCCAGCTCGGTGACCACCAGCAGGATGTCGTCCCAGTGCTCCTCCGCGGACGGCGGTGTCGTCCGCGCCAGCGCCCGCAGATAGCCGTCCGCGGCGAGCCGCGCGTCGGTCACGTTGCGCAGCTCGCCGCCGAACGCGCTCGCGAGGGTGCCGAACTCCTCGTACGACGGCTTCTTGTTCCCGCTCGGATCGATGTCCATCGCGCCCTTCGTTTCGGATCTCCTCGGCGGATGCCCTGCACTGCGCCGCGGCCCGGCCACCTGGATCCGTACCCGGTCCTGTCGTGAGAACCCGGCCTTGTCCCGCTGGTGCTGCTAGGTCCGGTCGTCAGATCCCCGTCGTTCGCCAGGCAGGCGGGCGGGGACGCGGCGACAGGGCCTAGGCCGAGGCGTCCTGGGTGCGCCGGCGGGAGCGGCGGCGGGCCAGCGAGCGACGCTCGGTCTCGCTCGTACCACCCCAGACACCCACGCTCTGGCCCGATTCCAGCGCCCAGTCCAGGCACGCCTCGCGGACCGGGCAGCCTTCGCACACGGCCTTCGCCTCCTGGATCTGCAGCACGGCGGGGCCGGTGTTGCCGATCGGGAAGAAGAGGTCGGGGTCGACGCTGCGGCAAGCCGCGGAATCACGCCAGTTGTCCATTGCGGGCCTCCTGTGATCGAAGCGGATGCGTTGCTCGATGTTCGGTCCTCTCTCGGGTCACCAGTGATCGCCCCTGTGAAACGGGCCAGGCGCGCAAAGATCCCGTGGATGGTGAAATCGGCCGCCGCGACGGGACCCGGTGTGCCGGGGAACACCGCTCCCCGGCGATCCCGGTGCTCCCGACCGGCGCGAGGGGCGCGCCGGGATGGGAAGATGGAATCCCCGGTGGACGGCGGTGGCTTTTCGACGAACGGAGCAGGTGGCCCATGGCGCAGGAGTCCGGCGATGTCTGGGAGAGGTTTGCCGTCGCCCTGGCGGACATGGCGCGGGATCTGCTGGCACAGGACTCGGTGCAGGCCACCCTGGACCGCATCGTGGACCACGCGAGCGTGCTGATCAACGGCTGTGACGAGGCCGGAATCCTCACGGTCCGCCGCGGCGAGGTCAGCGCGCTGGCCGCGACCAGCGACGTCGTCCGCACGGCGGACCGGATACAGCAGGACCTGCGGGAGGGGCCCTGCTTCGACGCGGTCACCGAACGGCAGCAGCTCTACATCATCGAGGACCTGCGCCGGCCGCACGAGAAGTGGTCGCACTTCGCTCCGAAACTGAGAAAGCTCGGCATGGGCAGCATGATGGGCTTCCTGCTCTTCACCGACGACGACGAACTCGGCGCCCTCAACGTGTACTCGCGCGAGCCGAACATGTTCGACGAGACGGCCCAGCGCGCCGGCTGGATACTCGCCTCGCACGCGGCGGTCGCCTTCTCCGCGGCCCGCACCCATCAGCAGCTCGCCCACGCCCTGGAGACCCGCCACGAGATCGGCGAGGCGATGGGCATCCTCATGGAACGGCACGGCCTCACCGAGGAGAACGCCTTCAACGTCCTGAAGAAGGCCTCCCAGGACCACAACATCAAGCTGCGCGAGATCGCCCGCAAGGTCTGCGAGACCGGCGAGCGCCCCAGCTGACACCGGCGGCCCCGCCGCCGCCCCCGGCCCGGTCACCCGGAGCTAGAGGAAGCGGCGCAGCGGGGCGACCGCCAGTTCCCTCGCGCGCTGGAGCGGGGAACGGCGCCGCCAGCGGCCCGCCTCGATGGCCACGGCCTGGCGCCGGTCCTCGTCGAAGTCCCGGTCGAGGTCCGCGGTGAACGTCTCGTCCAGCACCGCGAGCATGACCTCCTCGTCATGCTCCATGGACCGGCGGTTGAAGTTGGTGGAACCGATCAGCGACGCCACCCCGTCCACCGTCATGATCTTCGTGTGCAGCATCGTCGGCTGGTACTGGCGGATCTCCACCCCGGCGGCCAGCAGCTCGTCGTAGTAGTGCTGGCCGGCGAGCTGGCAGGCCCGCTGGTCGGTGTGCGGGCCGGGCAGCAGGATCTCCACCCGCACCCCGCGCCGCGCCGTCGCGCACAGCAGGTCGATGAAGTACGCGTCGGGCGCGAAGTAGGCCGTGGACAGCCGGAACCGCTCCTCCGCGGAGTCCAGCACCACGCGGATCAGGGTCTGCATGTCCTGCCAGCCGAAACTGGCCGAGCCCCGCACCACCTGGACCGTCGCGGTGCCCGGCTGCTCCTGGGCGGTGAACCGGTCGCGGTCGTCGAACAGCTCGTCGTGGCACTCCGCCCAGTTCTGCGCGAACGCGGCGGCGATGCCGTCCACGGCCGGACCCCGCACCTGCACGTGCGTGTCCCGCCACTCGGACGGCCCGCGGGCGTCCCCGCACCACTCCTCGGCGATGCCCACGCCCCCGGTGAACGCGATCCGCTCGTCGACCACCAGCGCCTTGCGGTGACAGCGGTGGTTCTGCTTCAGCGGCGAGAGCCACAGCGGCTTGCGGAACCACGCCACCTGCACACCCGCCGAGGTCATGGACTCCAGCAGGTCCGCCTCGATCCGCTTCGCCCCGAACCCGTCCAGCAGCAGCCGTACGCGCAGACCCGCGCGGGCCCGGTCGGCCAGCGCGGCGGCGAAGTCGTGGGCTATCTGGCCGCGCCAGTACACGAAGGTCATCATGTCGATGGTGTGCTCGGCGGACCGTACGGCGTCGAGCATCGCGGCGAAGATCCGGTCACCGTTGCGCAGCGGGACGAGTTCGTTGCCCTCGGTCGCGGCGATGCCGATGAGGCGCTCCAGCCGTCTGCGGAGGCGCTGCTTGCGCCGCTCCGCGTCCGCCGGGGCCGGCGGCCCGTTGCCCTCGACGCGCGCCGTGATGGTCTGGGACATCCACCGTCTCCTGTTGTCGTGCCGTGTGCCGCCTCCCCGCCCCGGGCGGTGCGCGGAGGTCCGGGGGAGTGGTGACCCTGTCCGGGACCCGCCCGTACGGGCCACCACCCCTCCCGCTCGACCAAGGCGGTCTTCGGGGTCGCCCGGCCCCTTCGTCCGCCGTGGGAGCGATGCCGCGGTACGCCGTGGCGTTCGCGACGCGGCTCAGGTGCCCCCGAAACGCCGGATCACTCCTCGTCCGCGCGAAGCCACCGGACCGGTGGGCGGTTTCCCGACGGCCCGCGCGGCGCGTACCTCTGATCGTGTTGTGGGCGCGTACCTGTGATCGCGTTGTGAAGGTGCCCGCCGCCGTGACATGGGCTCCCGGGGTTCGGGAATAAGGGGGAACAGCCCACCCGGCACACCGGCCTCCACCGGTGCGGTGCCGGCGACGGCGTGGCGCCGCGACCACGGCGCGAGAACGGGAAACACGGCAAGGGAGGTGAAGGATGACCACCGTCGAACAGCCCTCCGCCGCATGTCCCGTGTCCGGAGCGAGCCTGGAGCGCAGCCCCGAGGCCGCGGTGCACGCCCGGGGGATGGCCAGGGCGTTCCTCGGCACACTGCCCCGGCAGGTGCCGCGCGAGGCCGCCGAGGCCGTCAGCCTCGTGGTCTCCGAGCTGGTCACGAACGTGGTGCGCCACGCGCGCGGCCGGCTCTGCAGCGTCGACCTGCGGTACGTGGGCCACGGCGTGGGGATCTCCGTCTCCGACGACGACCCGGAGCCGCCGCGCCAACGGCGGCTCGACCTGACCGGAAAGGGCGGCTTCGGCTGGCCGCTGGTGCGCCGGCTGTCCTCCGAGCTGACCGTCCTCGCCCGCGCGGACGGCAAGACCGTGCACGCCGTCGTGTCCTTCTGACGATTCCGAGGAACGAGCATCATCCGCGATCCAGTCACGACCGCCGACCGCTCCCGAGTCCACCGTCCCCGCGGCAGGGCGCCCCACCCCTGGGACGGGCGGCCCCGGGCATACGACGCGGCGCCCGGCCCGCTCGCCACCCCCGCCCGGCCCAGGCACCCGGGGAGCGCGTGATGACCCGTGGTGGATGACGGGCACACCAACCGCGCACCGGCGCCCGGAACCCGGTCCGAGGCGGTCGCCGGACGCACGGCCGACGCCGTCGACGTCCTCGTGGAGCTGTGGATCTCGGCCGCCCGGTCGGTCGTCCCCCGCCTCTCCGCCCACCAGCTCAAGGCCCTGCGTGCCGTGGGACAGCGGCCCGACCTCACCCTCACCGGCCTGGCCGAGCGCGTCGGCATCGCCCTCCCCGCCGCGAGCCGCCTCTGCGACCGCCTGGAGGCCGCCGGCCTGCTGCGCCGCGTTCCCCATCCGGGCAACCGGCGCGCCCTGCACCTGCTGCTCACCCCGCTGGGCAAGGGGGTCCTCACGGAGATCGCCGAGCGCCGCTCCCAGCTCCTCGCGGCCGTCCTCGCGGGCATGACCCCGGGGGAGAGGACGGCGTTCGAGAAGGGTCTGCGCGCCTTCCAGGCGGCACGTCCCACATCGCCGGCGGAGCAGCAGCCCGGCGCGTGAGACGCGCGAGTCCGCGGCTGCCGTCGCGGTGGTCGTGGTCGTGGCTGCGGTCGTCCGGTCCTCGGCGGAGTCCCGGGCGACCGGAGCCTCACGCCCCCGGCCGACCGGGGACCGGTGGGGCACCGGAGCCACCGGGAAGCGGGCCGGTGGCCGGGCCGCCGATGTGGCACAGCAGCAGACACACGTCGTCGTCCCGCTGCGAGTCCCGCAGCAGCGGGTCGAGCATCCGGTCTGCCGCGCCTTCCAGATCGAGGTCCAGGTCGGCCGCGCGCTGCGCGCCGAGCGCCTCGGCGAGCCGCCGGATGCCAGGGTCGATGCCCTGCGTCCGCCGCTCCACCAGACCGTCGGTGTAGAGCGCGAGGGTGGAGCCGGGCGGGAGGTCGGCGGTGTGGTCGCGGATCTCCTGGTGCAGCGGAATGCCCAGCATGGCGCCGGGTTTGGCGTCCAGGACCCGGACACCGCCGTCCGGGGTGCGCAGCACGGGCGGCGGGTGCCCGGCGGCGGCCCAGGTGACGGTGGGCTCGTCCGGGTGGAAGCGGGCGATGACCGCCGTGGCGTACAGATCGGGCTGGAGATGGTGCAGGAACACGTGCAGCCGGGTCAGGAGCTGCCCCGGCGACCCGCCGTCCACCGCGTACGCCCGCAGCGCGGTGCGCAGTTGGCTCATCATGACGGCGGCCCGCAGCCCGTGGCCGGTCACATCGCCCACGACGGCGACCAGGCCCCCGTCCGGCTGCCGGAACGCGTCGTACCAGTCGCCGCCGATGTTCAGCCCGTGGGTGGCCGGCAGGTAGCGGGCCGCGAGGCTGAGCCCCGCCGTGGTGGGCAGCTCGGTGAGCAGGGCGCGTTGCAGGGTCTCGGCGATGTCCCGGTTGTGCTCGAACCGCTGGGCGTGGTCGATCGCGACACCGGCCCGGCGGGCAAGCTCCACCAGCATCACGGCGTCGTCGGGGCTCCAGCGGTCCTCCGGCGGCCTCAGCGTCACCACGCCGAGCGGAGCGTGCCGGGTCAGCAGCGGGACGCACAGCAGCGGCACGTCGGGATGGAGCGCGGAGGGCGGCAGGTCGTCGACCCCGGGCATCCCGCCCGGGTGGTCGGCCGCGTACTGCGGGCGGCCGGTGCGGGCCGCCGCCGCGGCGGCGGCCGGCTGCGGAGACGGCTTACGGGTGTCGTCGTCGGCGAACAGCCATACGTCGACACCGCGCGCGTAGGCCGGGACGAGCAGCTCGTGCAGCCTGCGCAGGATCTCCTCGTGGTTCAGCGAGGCGGTCAGCGCCGCGCTGGCGTCGGCGAGGAACGTCAGCCGGCGCCGGGCGCTCTCGGCCTCCGTACGGGCCTTGCGCTCGGCGGCGAACAGCTCCCGCTGCACCCGCCCGGCCGCGTCCAGCTCCGCGTGCAGCGCGAGCACACCCTGATTGGTCTGGTGCAGCTCCTCCCGGTGGAAGGAGACCAGTTGCTCCTGCTCGGCCAGTTTGTCGAGCACCCGTGAGGTGTCCTCGTCGGCACTGAGGAGGGCGTCGGCGAACGTCTTGCGGTCGCGCGGCACCCGCGCGGTGACATCGACCGAGCCCGGCTCCTCGACGTCCACGCTCGCCTGCCAGCCCGGCCTGCTCCCGGCCCCGTTCGCCTGCGCGCCGAGGGCGACCGTGATCCGGCCGGGCGTCCCCGTGTCCGAGGGCGGCGTGCTGCGCAGGGTCATGACCCAGCAGCCGCCCTTGACCAGGGCCTGCCGCAGGCGGGCGCTGAGGGCGGTGACCAGCCGGGTGCGCTCCACCGTGGACACGCCGTGCGCCGCGACGAGCCGGGCGACGGCGATCCGCGCCCGCGCGGCGTCGTCGACCGTGGTGATCTGCCAGGAGTGGGTCATGAGCGGTGATCCTGCGGGGTGGGGGTCAGCACGGCCACGGTGGTGTCGTCCCGCACCGGACGTGCGGCACTGCTGGAGTCCCGCACGATCACCGCGGCGGTGACGGCGGGGTCCCAGGATGTCAGAGGGGCGACGGCCGGCGGTGTCCAACGGCTCGGCAGTCCGTCGCTGTGCAGCACGAGCAGGCTGCCAGGCGTCCACGGCGCCCGGCAGCCGGGCAGCCGGGCCGGCCGGTGCGCGCCCACTATGCCCGGGTGGGACAGCAGCGGGCGCCAGGTGTCGCCGGTCAGCAGCCGGGCCCCGATGTTGCCGATCCCGGCGAAGTCGAGCTGGTCGCGGGCGAGATCGAGCCGGGCCACCGCGATCGCCGCGCCCCGGGTGTCGCGCAGCGCCGTGTGCAGGTGCCCGAGCAGTTCCGCCGGCGGCAGATGGGCGGACCGGTGCAACTCCTCGACGGCCGCCCCGGACGCCCGCGCGGCGGCCTCCCCGTGACCGAGCCCGTCCGCGAGGAGCAGGGTGACGTGGTCGCCGGCCCGGACGCAGGCCCAGGCGTCGCCCGAGTACGCGGCGGCGGCCAGCGGGACGTTGATACCGCCGGCCCGCACCCGGGGGCGCGTGTCGGGTGCGCGGTGACCCGGCCGGTCCCGTCGCGCGGCGTGCACCCGCGCGACGGCGACGGTGCCCTGCCCGGGCACGCTGTGCACCTCGAAGTGGTCGGCGATCCGGCGGCAGGTGCCGAGCCCGGCGCCGAGCGAGGCCGTCGTGGAGAAGCCGTCGCGCAGCGCGGAGCCGAGGTCGGCGATGCCCGGACCGTGGTCGACCGCGGCGATCTGCAGGGCCGGGCCGAAACCGGTGCCGGGCAGCGCGAGGTCGGCGTCCACGGTGTCGATCAGCACCTGTCCGCCGCCCCCGTGCTTGAGCAGGTTGGTGGCCAGCTCCGTGGCGACGAGCGCGGCGACGGCCCTGCGGTCGCGGCCGAGCCCGGTGTGGTCGGCGGCCTCCTCGGCGGCCACCCGGACGTCACGGACCCGGGTGGAGTCGTGCACGGGCACGTCCCAGACACGTGTCATGGGCTCTCCTGGCGGGGCGGCGGGGGACCGGCGGTCCAGCAGATCACGGTCACGTCGGTGCCCTCGCCGGGGCGGCTGTCGATGGAGAACTCGTGCACCAGCCGGCGGGCCCCGCCGAGGCCGAGGCCGAGGCCGCCGCCCGAGGTGTAGCCGTCGCCGAGGGCCCGCTCGACGTCCGGGATACCGGGCCCCTGGTCGGAGAAGGTCAGCCGCAGTCCGCGCGCCGCGCCGGTCCGCAGGACGGTGGACTCGACCTGACCGCCCCCGCCGTGCACGAGCGTGTTGCGGGCCAGTTCACTGGCGGCCGTGACCAGTTTGGTCTGGTCGACCAGTCCGAAACCGAGCTGAGCGGCCGCCTGGCGCACATGCTGGCGCACCCACGCGAGATCCATGTCGGTGCGGATCGGCAGGCAGGCGGTGACGCGGCCGGAGGTTTCCGTCACGGGCGCTCCTGGCGTACTGGACCGTGGTGGTCTGGACCGAGGTGGTCGGCCGGCGGCGCCGAGGTCAGCAGGCGCACGGCCTCCTCGGCGTCGAGCGCGGTGCGCAGTCCGGGCAGGGTCAGGCCCAGTTCGACCAGGGTGATGGCGACGGCGGGCCGCATGCCGGCAACGACGGTCTGCGCCGCGAGCAGCCGGGCGTGCGCCGCAACCTCCGCGAAGATGCGCCCGAGGAAGGAGTCGACGATCTCCACCCCGGAGATGTCGATGACGACACCGCTGACGGAACTCGCGGCGATGGCCTCGCCGATGTCCCGCTGCAGCCGCTCGGCCGCCTCGTCGTGCAGGTCGCCCTGCAAGGTGACCAGCAGGACGTCACCCAGCTTCAGTACCGGGACGTGGGCGCCCTCGGGTCCGGTGACGGGGGCGCTCACCGCGCGCTCTGCCCGGTGCGGTCCCGGTCGACGATCGCGATGCCCTGGCGGTGCAGGGCGTACGCGAGGGCGTCGGCGAGGCTCGCGCGGGTGACCACTTCGCCGAGGTCGATGCCGAGGTGGACGATGGTCTGCGCGATGGCGGGCCGGATGCCGGAGACGATGCACTCGGCGCCCATCAGGCGGGCGGCGGCCACCGTCTTCATGAGGTGCTGGGCCACCAGCGAGTCGACGGTCGGCACGCCCGTGATGTCCAGGATGGCGTAGCGGGCCTGCTGGGTGACGACGGCGTCGAGCAGGCTCTCCATCACGACCTGGCTGCGGGCGCTGTCCAGGGTGCCGATGAGGGGGACGGCGACCACGCCGGTCCACAGCTTGATCACCGGTGTGGCGACCTCCAGCAACTGCAGGCGCTGGCGGTCGATCAGTTCCTGTCCTTCGCTGAGCGTCGTCTCCAGCACGACCAGGCGCAGGGTGCCCAGCAGCGCGGTGAGGGCGACCGCGCAGGCCTCGGCCCGCTCCCGGGGCCCCTCGGCGAGATCCGCGCTCAGCAGCTCGGAGGCCGCCGGGCGCAGTGCCGCCACCTCGTCGGCGATCTGCGCGGACGTGGCGCCCGTTCGCGCGCGCGAGGCGGCCATCCGCCCCAACTGCTCGCGTACGGTGGCGAATCCGGCGGCACCCAGGTCCTCGACCCGGCCCGCGGCGGCGACGGCCGCGAGCGCCTCCACGACGGCCCGGCCGGCCTCCACCGCCTCGTCCCGCGAGAGGGTGAACACGGTGCGGAACAGCGCCTCGTCGGCCCAGCGCTGGGCGAGCTGCTCGCGGCGCCTGCGCAGGAACTCACCGACCTCCCGGGACGCCGAGTCCTGGTGCACCGCTGCCTGATGGTCCGCCACGTGTTCTTCTCCCTGGTCCGTTCATCGCGCCGACGAGCGTGTTCCCGTCCGGCCATGGTCTCTTGTCGTACGGCAACTGTAGCCATGGCCCGATCGCCTCCGACACCCGCTCACGGCACGGGCGCCGGGCCGGCCGGCCGGGCCCCACGCGAGCCGCCTCGCCCATGGCGTGCTACTCCGGCTCCGCCCCTTGGGCGCCGTGCCAGT
The DNA here is from genome assembly GCF_040703595.1 of Streptomyces sp. NPDC007084. NCBI lineage: Bacteria > Bacillati > Actinomycetota > Actinomycetes > Kitasatosporales > Streptomycetaceae > Streptomyces > Streptomyces sp. NPDC007084. Next base: position 229,388 of record NZ_JBEYFY010000005.1, on the reverse strand, counting down.
CGAGACACACCACGAGGGCGTCGTCCTCCGGTTTGGGTCTGACCCGGTGACCGGACAGCTCGCGCAGCACGGCCCGCGGCACCTCCGTCGCGGGCAGCAACTGGGTCGAGGTGATCGCCATCGCGAGCGCCCGCTCCCCGTACGCCTCCCCGCCGGGTCCGGCGACGGCGTAGACACCGTCACTGACGAACAGCAGCCGGTCGCCGGGCTCCACCTGGAACTCCTGCACGAGATAGTCGGTCTCCTCGAACATGCCGAGCGGGAGCTGGGCCTCGAAGTCGACCCGCTCCACGGTCCTGCCGCGCAGCCGCAGCATCTGGGGCGAGCCCGCGTCGATCACCCGCAGCCGGCCGGTCGACAGCTCGAAGTCGAGCATCAGCACCGACAGATGCGAGGCGCCCCCGTACTGGGCGTAGATCGCCTGGTCGGCCAGCGCCGCCTGGTCCTGGAGGGAGATGCCCGCCCGCCGCGCGTTGCGCAGGGCGTTGATGCCGAGGTTCGTGAGCAGCGAGGCCTCGATCCCCTCGCCCATGCCGTTGGTGATGTACAGCAGCAGCCGGTCGGCGCTGGCCGACCAGTCGAAGTTGTCGCCGAAGATCGCGTAGGCGGGCTCCAGCTGGGCGCCGAGTTCGTACTCGCGACGGGAGCAGGAGCGGCCGGGCAGCAACTGCCACTGCATCTCGGCGGCCAGCGTCAGCCGGTCCTTGCGGCGCGCCTGGAGGTACAGGTCGGTGTCCCGCTCGGCCACCAGCACCTCGTGGGCGAGGACCTCCGCGACCTCGGCCAGCTCCGCGAGGGAGGCCTCGTCGCACGCGTCCGAGGGCAGCGTCACGGACAGCACGCCGAGCCGGTCGCCGCGCACCGTCACCGGCAGGTGCGCCCGCACCCGCCGGCCGGTGCGCTCCTCGACGAAGGGGCCCTGCGCGCCGAAGGCCCGGCCCTCGGGGCTGCTGTGCACCGGGATCGGTTCGAGGGTGTGCGGGAGCACCGACACGGGCTGGAGCACGGTGAGCCCGTAGTCGGCCATGAACAGCTCGACGGACTCGGCCGCGTACCGGTCGCACAGCACGGCACGGACGGCGTCGAGGAGTTGATGGGGTGCCGCGGTGCGCAGGGCACGCTCCGCGGCCACGAATCTGTTCACGATGTCGGATACGCCATTCTTCGACTAGTACGATGCCGGGTCCGGGCTCCGGGGAGCCGGCCCGCCTTGGGTGAGACCCGGTATCTGTTGTTCTGCTCCCGTCCCGGACCCCGACGGGTGTTTTGTTCCTGTCCTTGTCCGCGACAGGCTGACAGTGCCCGAGAAGACTGGGAGAGTGACACCGTGACTTCCACCGGCCCGCGTCCACAGCCCAGTGAGGTGGCTCGTGTGACCTCCGAGGCGGCCGAGCTGCTGGAGATCCTGTGGGGAAGGGCCTCCACGGCGCCCGTCTCGGCCTCGCAGCTCCGGGTGCTCTTCATCCTGGAGCACGACGAGGGCATCAACCTGCGCACGCTCGCCGACGCGCTCGGCTCCACGCCTCCCTCGACGAGCCGGCTCTGTGACCGGCTCCAGGCCGTCGGGTACATCGAGCGGACGCCCAGCGCCACCAGCCGCCGGGAGTTGCGGCTGTTCCTCAGCGTGCGCGGCCGGACCTTCCTCAGGGAGCTGCGCGCGCGCCGCGAGGGCGCGGTGGAAGCGGTGCTCGCCCAGATGCCGGCGGCGCAGCGGACGGCGCTCGCGGAGGGCCTCGCGGCCTTCTGCGCGACCGCGGCCGCACAGCTCCACGAGGACGACACGCCGGCCGCCCGCACGGCCTGAGCCGCCGCGCGGCCCGGACCGGGGGCCGGTCGCCGCGAGGGCGTGCGGCGCGCGAGCCGCACGGGCTCCGCCTCCATCACTCTCCGCGCCATCTCGGATCCTCTCCGCTCTTCGGGGGCGATCACTTTGTTGCCTCACGGTCATAGTTGTCAAATGGCAACTGTCGGCCGCGTGATCACGGTCTCCTGCGGTTCCGCGCAGGGGGTGGGGTTGGGTGGGTCTGACGGTGCCGATGCGCCCGGGAAGGGCCTCCGGAGAGCCGCGGGAACCGCCGGGTGACCGCACGTCGGTCCGGTGGTGCTCTCCGGCCGCGTGCCGCCCCTGGGCCCGTCCCGCTCCCGGTCTACTGACGCGAGGTCTCCTCGCCCACGTGCGCGAGCGCCGCTTCGAGGCCGTCCACGGACGCGATCGTGAGGCTCACGCCGGTGAGGTCCAGGACGCGGCGGACGACCGGGGCGGGCGAGACGAGGCACAGGCTCCCGCCCGCGAGGCCGGCCTCCTCGTGCGCCTTCAGGAGTGCGTTGATGCCGGAGGAGTCCATGAAGGGGACCGCCGACAGGTCGAGCAGCAGGTGCGGGCGGCCGGCCCGTATCTGGTCGGCCAGCCGGCCGCGCAGCTCGGGAGCCGTCTCGACGTCCAGTTCCCCGGCGACGCCGACCAGGACGATGCCGTCGCCGTACGGGGTCACCTCGATGGACACGGGCGCTGGTTCGGCCGGCACGCTTACCTCCAAAGGACACTGACCCGTCGGACACTGACCCGTCGGGAACCGCCGGCGCTGGGACGCCGGTGAGCAGGTCAACGGTTACCCCCCGAACCGGGATGCACACCTGGGGCTTCGCCGCCGGGAGCGCCCCCGGACGCAGTGGCCCGGGTCACGCGGCGCGCGCTCCGGGGCGCGGCGCCCACGTCGGCGCGCGGATCGGCGAGGCAGCCCAGGGCCGCGGCCTCCCGGCCCTCCTTTTCTTGACCCTCTCTTTTCCGCAATGCCTCTGACGCAGAGCTAATCTCGGGAGGGTGGAGCACGAGCCGGAGAGTTTTCCCGAGGCGCTGGCGGACGCCCTCGCCGGGCTGCAACGGCTGATCAGGAAGCGGCTGCGCGGCGGCACGGACGGGCCGCGGCTGCGCGGCGCCGAGGTCGACCTGCTGCGGCTGGTCGCGGAGCGGCCGGGGCTCGGTGTGTCCGAGGCCGCCAAGGAGCTGTATCTGGCGGCCAATTCGGTCTCGACCCTGGTCAACCACCTGGTCCGGGACGGCTACTTGGTCCGCGAGACCGACCCGGCCGACCGGCGGGCGGCCCGGCTGCTGACCACACCCGCCGCCGACACCCGGCTGCGGGACTGGCGGCAGCGGCGCGCCGTCCTGGTGCGCCGCGAGGTCGACCGGCTCGACGCCGCGGACCGCGCGGCCCTGGAAGCCGCCCTGCCGGCCCTGCGCACGCTGGCGGCGAACCTGCACGAGGAGGCCGAGGAGACATGACCGCGCACGAGAGCGAACCCGGGCAGGACACGGTGAACGCCGTGTCCTGCTCCGGGCTCGTCCACGCCTTCGGTGAGACCGTCGCCGTCGACGGACTCGACCTCGACGTCCGCGACGGCGAGGTGTTCGGACTGCTCGGCCCCAACGGCGCGGGCAAGACGACGGCGATCCGCTGCATCACCACGCTGCTGCCCGTCCCGGCCGGCAAGGTCCGGGTCTTCGGGCACGACGCCACCCGCGAACAGATGGCCGTACGCAGGCTGTTGGGCTACGTCCCGCAGCAGTTGTCGGCCGACTCCGGACTCACCGGCCGGGAGAACGTCGAGCTGTTCGCCCGCGTCTTCGACGTGTCCCGGCGCGAGCGCGCCGCCCGGGTCGAACAGGCGCTCAGCGCGGTCGACCTGACCGACGCGGCCGACCGGCTCGCCAAGACGTACTCCGGGGGCATGGTCCGGCGTCTGGAGCTGGCCCAGGCGCTGGTCAGCGCGCCACGCCTGCTGATCCTCGACGAGCCGACCATCGGCCTCGACCCGATCGCCCGCACCAGCGTGTGGGAGCACATCAACGCCGTACGCGCCGCCACCGGCATGACCGTCCTCGTGACCACCCACTACATGGACGAGGCCGACCAGTACTGCGACCGGGTCGCGCTGATGCACCGCGGACGCGTCCGCGCGCTCGGCACACCGGAGCAGCTCAGGCAGGGCCTCGGCGAGCGCCGGGGAACCACCGGCGACGGTGAACTGCCCACGCTGGAGGACGTCTTCCGGGACGTCGCCGGCAGTGGACTCGACGACCACTCGGGAGAATTCAGGGATGTCCGAAGCACCCGCCGCACCGCGTCCCGTGTCGGCTGAAGCGGCCCCGACGGGGAGCCTCGACCTGCTCGTTGTCCCGCCCCGGGCCCGTACCGGCTGGCGGGTGCTGCCCGCCCGGGTCGCCGCGATGTGCGCGGTCGAACTCCAAAAGCTCCGGCACGACCGCACCGAGCTGTACACGCGGGCGATCCAGCCCGCCCTGTGGCTGCTCATCTTCGGGGAGACCTTCACCCGGATCCGCGCGATCCCCACCGGCGGCATCCCCTACCTCGACTACCTGGCGCCCGGGATCATCGCCCAGTCCGCCATGTTTATCGCCATCTTCTACGGCATCATGATCATCTGGGAGCGCGACGCCGGCATCCTCACCAAGCTCCTGGTCACGCCTACACCCCGCTCCGCGCTCATCACCGGCAAGGCGTTCGCCGCCGGGGTGAAGGCGCTCATCCAGGCCGTGGTGGTCGTGGTGATCGCCGCTCTGCTCGGCGTGGCCATGACCTGGAACCCGCTGCGGCTCCTCGGGGTGGCGGTGGCCGTCGTCCTCGGCTCGGCGTTCTTCTCGTGCCTCTCCATGACGATCGCGGGCATCGTTCTCACCCGCGACCGGCTGATGGGCATCGGGCAGGCCATCACGATGCCGCTGTTCTTCGGCTCCAACGCGCTCTACCCGGTGGCCGTCATGCCGGGCTGGCTCCAGGCCGTCAGCAAGGTCAACCCGCTCAGCTATCAGGTAGACGCGCTGCGCGGACTGCTGCTCGGCGTCCACGCGCACCTGGCCCTGGACTACGGCGTCCTCGTCCTGGCCGCCGCCCTCGGCATCCTGTCCGCCTCCTCGCTGCTGGGACGACTGGCCAGGTGAGAGGGGGTCCGGGAGCCGTGCCGGTGATCGATTGGTGAGGTCGCGTGGTCGGGCATAACGTCGATGGGGTGACCATCCACGTTCATCGCCGACCCTAGATGCGGGGCCCTCTCCATGACGGCCGATCACGTGACATCCTCCGAGTCCGCCGACTCTCCGCAGCGGGGCAGAGGAAGCGGCCTCGCTCTTCTCGTCATCGCCTCGTGTCAGCTCATGGTGGTTCTCGACATCACCATCGTGAACATCGCGCTCCCGCACATCCAGACGGCCCTCGGCTTCTCGACCGAGAACCTCTCCTGGGTGATCAACGCCTACACGCTGACCTTCGGCGGACTGCTGCTGCTCGGCGGCCGGTCAGGGGACATCCTCGGCCGCCGCCGCGTCTTCATGTTCGGCGTGCTGCTCTTCGTCTTCGCCTCCCTGCTCGGCGGAATCTCCCAGGAGTCCTGGCAGTTGCTCGCCGCGCGGTCGCTCCAGGGCGTCGGCGGCGCCATCGCCTCGCCGACCGCGCTGTCCCTCATCACCACCACGTTCCGCGAAGGACCCGAACGCAACCGGGCGTTCGGCGTGTTCGCCGCCGTCTCGGCGGGCGGCAGCGCGATCGGCCTGCTCGCGGGCGGCATCCTCGTCGAATGGCTCGACTGGCGCTGGGTCTTCTTCGTCAACATCCCCATCGGCCTGCTGATCGTGCTCGCCACCCCCCGCGTCATCAAGGAGTCCGAGCGCCACCCGGGCCACTTCGACTTCCTCGGCGCCCTCACCTCCACACTGGGCATGGTGCTGCTCGTCTACGGCTTCATCCGGGCCTCGGAGGACGGCTGGAGCGATTCCCTCACCCTCGGCGCCTTCGGCGCCGCGGTGGTGTTCCTGATCGCGTTCATCACCGTCGAACGCCGGTCGAGACAGCCCATCACACCGCTGTGGATGTTCCGCGACCGCAACCGCTCGGGCGTCTACGCGATGATGCTCAGCCTGTCCGCCGCGATCTTCGGGATGTTCTTCTTCCTGACCCTGTTCGTGCAGAACATCCTCGGATTCAGCCCGCTCAAGGCCGGGTTCGCGTTCCTGCCGGTGAGCGTGATCATCGCGATCGGCGCGGGCGTCGCCTCCAACCTGCTGCCCCGCTGGGGTCCCAAACCCTTCATGGCGGTGGGCGCCATCCTGGCCGCCGCCGGTCTCGGCTGGCTGACACTGACCGACGTCCACAGCACCTACCTCGGCAGCATCCTCGGGCCGACGATCGTCTTCGGCTTCGGCATGGGTCTGCAGTTCGTGTCGCTGACGCTGATGGCGGTGTCCGGCGTGGAGTCGCGGGACGCGGGCGCCGCCTCCGGCATCCTCAACGCCACCCAGCAGGTCGGCGGCTCCCTCGGCCTGTCGGTGCTGGTCACCGTGTTCGGCACGGCGAGCCGCAACGAGGCCACCGACCAGGTCAAGAGGTTCCTGTCGACCGCGACCCCGCGGCAGCGGCTGGAGTTCCGCAGAACCGGACAGCTCCCGAAACCCTTCAGCGACCAGGTGCTGACCTCCGGCATCTCGGGCGCCTTCGTCGCCGCGGCCGTCTTCGCCGTCTTCGCGGCCCTGGTCGCCCTGATCGTCATCCAGGTGCGCCCCTCCGACCTGGAACGCCTCCAGGGCGGCGCGGGCCTCGTACCGGTGGACGGCGGCGGCTCCGGAGCGGGCGAGGGCGTGAGCGGCGGCCCGGCGCACGCGCGGGACTCCCACGAGCGACCACCGCCGCCCGGCTGACCGGATCACCCCTCCGGCCTGACCTCGGGTACCCGTGGGCGCTGGTCGGGCAGTGGGCGTCCGGGGCAGGCGAGCGCCCCTCAGGGCAGTGGCTGTTCCGCCCAGATCACCTTGCCCCCGGGGGTGTACCGGGTGCCCCAGCGGTCGGCCATCTGGGAGACCAGGAACAGACCCCGGCCGCCCTCGTCCGTCGACGCCGCGTACCGCAGATGCGGCGAGGTGCTGCTGCCGTCCAGGACCTCGCAGATCAGCGTCCGGTCGTACAGCACCCGTACCGAGATGGGCCCGTTGCCGTACCGGATCGCGTTGGTCACCAGCTCGCTCAGGATCAGCTCCGTCGTGAACGCCATCTCCTCCAGCCCCCACTCCGCCAGCCTCCGGGTGACCGCGGCACGCACCTCGCCGACGGCCACCGGGTCGGACGGCACGTCCCACTCCGCGATCCGGTCGGCGCCGAGCGCGTGGGTCCTGGCGACGATGACGGCGATGTCGTCGCTCGGCCGGGCCGGCAGCATCGCCTCCAGCACGGCCCGGCAGGTGTCCTCCGGGGAGCGGTCGGCGCCGGTCAGCGCGGCGCGCAGCATGCCGAGGCCGACGTCGATGTCCCGCTCCCGGTCCTCGACCAGCCCGTCCGTGTAGAGCACCAGCCGGCTGCCCTCGGCAAGCTCCACCTCCGCCGTCTCGAACGGCAGCCCGCCGAGGCCCAGCGGCGGCCCGGCCGGCACGTCCGCGAACTCCACGCTGCCGTCGGGGTGGACCACCGCGGGCGGCGGATGGCCGGCCCGGGCGAAGGTGCAGCGCCGGGTCGTCGGGTCGTAGATGCCGTACAGACAGGTGGCGCCGGTGACGGCGGCCGTGCCGCCCCCCGCCGGCTCGTCCTGGTCGATCCGGCCGACCAGCTCGTCCAGCAGGCCCATCAGCTCGTCGGGCGGCAGATCGAGCGAGGAGAAGTTGTGGACCGCCGTACGCAGCCGGCCCATCGTCGCCGCGGCGAGCAGCCCGTGCCCGACGACGTCCCCCACGACCAGGGCGACCCGCGCCCCGGGCAGCGGCAGCACGTCGAACCAGTCGCCCCCGACGCCCGCCTGCGCCGGCAGATAGCGGTAGGCGAGGTCGAGGGCGCTCTGCTCGGGCAGGCCGCGCGGCAGCAGGCTGCGCTGGAGCGTGACGGCCATGGCGTGCTCGCGGGTGTAACGGCGCGCGTTGTCGATGGAGACCGCCGCGCGGGCGACCAGCTCCTCGGCGAGCGCCAGGTCCTCGGCGTCGAAGGGCTCCGGCTTCTCGGACCGCCAGAAGTTCACCACGCCCATGACCAGCGGCCCCACCCGCAGCGGCACGGTGATCAGCGAGTGGATCCCGTACTCCACGATCTGCGCCGTGCGCGCGCGGTCCTGGTCCAGCCAGCCCGGCGCGCCCCCGAGGTCGGGCTCCACCACGGCCTCGCCGGTGCGCAGGCTGTGCGCCTGCGGCGAGGAGGGGATGAACCCGATGTGCTGCCCGACCGGGTACAGCGGGGCGTCCTTGCGGATGCCGCCGAAGGCGGTGCGGCGCAGCGCGGTGCCCGTCTCCGGGTCCTGGCCGCTGAGCACCGCGTCGGCCAGGTCCACGGTGACGAAGTCCGCGAACCGGGGGACGGCCACCTCCGCCAGCTCCTCGGCCGTGCGCGTGACGTCCAGGCCGGTTCCGATGCCCACCCCGGCGTCGTAGAGGAGTTTGAGGCGTTCGCGGGCGGACTCGGCGCGGCCGGACAGGGCCCGCAGCTCGGTCGAGTCGCGGAGCGTGGCCACGCTTCCTGCGGGGCCGCCCCGCAGGTCCGTGGGCCGCTGGTTGATGGCCAGCAGGCGGTCGCCCACCAGGTGCACCTCGTCGGTGGCCACGCGTCCGGAGGTCAGCAGGTCGGCGGTGTCCGCGTCGAGGCCGAGTTCGCCGACGGACCGCGCCTCGGCGTCCGGGGGCAGGTCGAGCAGCCGGTTCGCCTCGTCGTTGGCGAGCAGGAGCTGCCCCTCGCCGCCGACGATGATCACTCCCTCCCGGACGGAGTGCAGCACCGCGTCGTGGTGTTCGTACATCCGGGTCATCTCGTACGGGCCGAGACCGTGGGTCTGGCGCAGCAGGCGCCGGCTCACGAGAGCGGTGCTCGCGGTGGCCAGCGCGAGTGCGACGCCGGCCGCGCCGAGCACGAGCGGCAACTGGCGGTCGGCCGCGCCGCCGACGTTCGCGGTGGTGATCCCGGCCGACACCATGCCGACCACCGTCCCGTCGGGCGCCTTGATGGGGACGGTGGCCTGGACGAGCGGCCCGATGGTGCCGTTGACCTGTTCGGTGATGGAGTGCCCGGCGAGGACCGGCGCGGTCGTCCCGACGAACTTCTTCCCGATCCGGTCCGGCTTGGGGTGGGTGTAGCGGATCGCGTCGGTGTTCAGGACGACGATGAAGTCCACCTTCGAGGCCTTGCGGGCGGCCTCGGCGCTCGGCTGGAGCACGGCGGTGGGGTCCGGGGCGCTGAGCGCCGCCCGGGTGCCCGGCGCGTTGGCGAAGGTCTCGGCCACGGCGAGTGAGCGGCCACGGGCCTCCTGAGTGCTGTCGTGCCGCACCTGGAGCACCAGGGCGACCACCGCCGCGACGACCAGCAGCAGCACGACGGCCACTTGCAGGACGAAGACCTGGCCCGCGACACTGCGCCCGCCGAGCGCGGAGCGGAACCCGCCGAACGGGCCGCCACGTCGGTGCCTGCCTTCGTGTGACCCCCGCTTCTGGTGCGCTGTACTGGGGCGGCGGGTCGACTGAGCCCGGGTTCGACCCAATAGTCCGACCATGAGCTATGTCTACACTGCCGGGCGGCCGGTGGCGAGAGGCGTCACCCACCGTGAGCGCGTGCGGTTGCGGCCACGGGGCGGCCCCGGCGCCCCTTCGCGGGGGCGGCGCTGCTGTCCCGGACAACTGACGGCATCATGGAGACGTACCCCTTTGTCCGTTCCATCACGTTGGCACGTCACTGTGGCGCGGGAGGCCTGCATGAAGACCGTGGACCGCTACCGGCTGACCTTCACCCACCCCGGACCCGGCACGGGCATGGTCGCGGACGAGGTGGTCGTCGAACGGACGGATGCCAAGGGTCCGGGCGGCCACCCCGTGTACAGCGATCCCACCGGCATCCTGCGCGCCGAGATCAGCCCGGCGGGCGAGGTGCGCATGCTGGCCAGCGGCGCCTACCAGAACCCCATCAACCCGGCCGCCGAACCGGTCGACTGATCCGTTCACCCGCGGGGTGCGGCCGGCTCCGCCGCCGCGAGGCCCAGTTCGAAGCGGAGCGCCGGCCGGCCGTTGAGGACGGTTTCGCCGATGAGCCGGAACCCCGTACGGGTGAGCACGGTGCGGGAAGCCGCGTTGTCGACGGTGGCGGCGGCCCGCAGGGAGCGCAGCCCGTACGCCGTCACGGCCAGGGCGCGGACCTCCCGTACGGCGGCCGTGGCGAGCCCCTTCCCGGCCGCCCGCTCGGCGATCCGGTATCCGAGGTCCGCCGCGCCCTCCGCCACGTCGACCAGGTTCACCCGGCCCAGCACCGCGCCGGTGTCGTCCACCAGGAGATGGAAGAAGCACAGCCCGGCCGCCTGCTCCGCCAGCCGTTCGCGGTGGAGGGCGTCGAATCGGTCGAAGAAGGCGTCACCGCGGTCGGGGACGGACGCTCCGAAGTAGGCGCGGTTCTCCCGCTCGAACGTCAGCAGCGCGGTGGCGTGGTCCGCACGAAGCTGTTCGAGGCGGAACGGTTCCGCGCGGAACGGTTCGACGCGGAACGGTTCGAGGCGGGGCACCGGGCCATGCTAAGGACCCGGGCGGTTCCCGGCACCCGGGTTTTCGCGCCCCCGTGACGGGCGGTTCGGGCATCCGCGCCTCGGGCGATCCCGGCCGGCGTCTCGGACCGACGGTTCACGGCTCGACGATGTGCCGCAGATAGGCCCGCGGGTCCGCGAGATAGCGGCGCCAGTGGTCCACGAGCGCCAGTTCCTCCCAGGCCGCCCGGCGCATGCCGTGGTCGCCGACCTCGATGATGTCCGCGCCCGGCAGCGCGGTCAGCAGCGGGGAGTGGGTGGCGCAGACGACCTGCCCGCCTCCCTTCGCCAACCGGTCGACATGGCCGATGAGTTCGAGGCACGAGGAGAAGGAGAGCGCGGCCTCCGGCTCGTCCAGGACGTAGAGCCCCGGCCGGTCGAACTTGCCCCGGAACGCCGCGAGGAAGCCCTCCCCGTGACTGACCGACTCGGGGGCGAACCCTTCCCGGCCGAGCGCGTCCAGCGCGGTCTCGGCCCGCAGGAAGAAGCCTTTGCGGGCGGCCCAGCTCGCCGCCATCCGCCGCCCGCGCGGCGCCGCGTCGAACCGCACACGCTCGCCGAGCACCGACTTCTCGCGCGGGGAGGCATAACGCCAGTCGTGCGAACCGCCGTAGGAGTCGAGGCCGAATCCCTCCGCGAGCGCCTCGGTCAGAGTCGACTTGCCGGACCCGTTCTCCCCGACCAGGAAGGTCACCGGAGCGGTGAACCGGAGCCCCTCGTCGAGGAGTTGCCGGACGCAGGGCACCGACCAGGGCCAGGCGGCCGGGTCGAAGGCGTCGGCGCCGCCGTCCCGCGGGCCGTGCGACGCCGGGGGACGGACGTACGCGCGCTCGATGATCACCCCACCAGTGTCGGCCCCGGGAGGGGCGGCGGCGCGGTGCGCGCGGGGTGTTCCCTCGCCGCGCCGTAGGGATAACCCTCGATCGGCCCCGCGACGATGTCATGCATCGGTCAACAGTGTCATCCTTCCCCCACCTGTACGGCAGGCCGCGTCCCGCCTGCCCACGGTCGCGTTCCCGCACGCCCCTGCTCAGCTCGTCCCGGACAGCACATCCGTCTGCCCGGTCTGTCACCGGCCGCCGAACGCGGCCGAAGCAGTAGGAGTACGAGTGAGACGTATCCCCCGTCAGGCGACCGCGGCCGGAGCCCTGGTGGCCACCGCCGCTTTCCTGGCCGTCGGCATACAGACGGTCCCGGCAGCCGCCAAGCCCGCCCCCCACACCCTCAGCCCCCTGCGCACCGGGGGACTCGAGGCCACGCTCTCCCCGGCCCAGCACACCGCCCTGCTGAAGAAGGCCTCGCAGCAGACCACGGACACCGCCGGTCTTCTCGGCCTCGGCCCGAAGGAGAAGCTGGTCGTCAAGGACGTCGTCAAGGACAACGACGGCACCCTGCACACCCGTTACGAGCGCACCTACGCCGGGCTCCCGGTGCTCGGCGGTGACGTCGTCGTGCACACCCCGCCCGCCTCCCTGGCCTCCGGCACGGTCGGCACCACCTTCAACAACAAGCACACCATCAAGGTCGCGACCACCACGGCGACGGTCACCCGGTCCGCCGCCGGGGCCAAGGCACTGAAGGCGGCGAAGGCGCTCAAGGCGGAGCGGCCCGCCGCCGACAGCGCCCGCAAGGTGATCTGGGCCGGCACCGGCACCCCGCGCCTCGCCTGGGAGACCGTGGTCAGCGGCTTCCGGGACGACGGCACGCCGAGCAAGCTGCACGTCGTCACCGACGCGACCACCGGCAAGGAACTCAGCCGGTACGAAGGCGTCCAGACCGGTACCGGCAACACCCAGTACAGCGGCACGGTGACGCTGAACACCACGCTGTCCGGGTCGACCTACCAGCTCTACGACACCACGCGCGGCGGCCACAAGACGTACAGCCTGGGCAACGGCACCTCCGGCACCGGCACCCTGATGACGGACGCCGACGACGTCTGGGGCACCGGAGCCGGCTCCAACACCCAGACCGCCGGCGCCGACGCGGCGTACGGCGCCCAGGAGACCTGGGACTTCTACAAGAACACCTTCGGCCGCAGCGGCATCAAGAACAACGGCGTCGCGGCCTACTCCCGCGTCCACTACAGCTCGGGCTATGTGAACGCGTTCTGGGACGACAGCTGCTTCTGCATGACCTACGGCGACGGCTCGGGCAACACCCACGCCCTGACCTCGCTGGACGTGGCCGGCCACGAGATGAGCCACGGCGTCACCTCCAACACCGCGGGCCTCAACTACTCGGGCGAGTCCGGCGGCCTGAACGAGGCGACCTCCGACATCTTCGGCACCGGCGTCGAGTTCTACGCCAACAACGCCTCCGACCCCGGTGACTACCTCATCGGCGAGAAGATCGACATCAACGGCAACGGCACGCCGCTGCGCTACATGGACAAGCCCAGCAAGGACGGCGGCTCGGCGGACAGTTGGTACTCCGGCGTCGGCAACCTGGACGTCCACTACTCCTCGGGCCCCGCGAACCACATGTTCTACCTGCTCTCCGAGGGCAGCGGCAGCAAGGTCATCAACGGCGTCACGTACAACAGCCCGACCTCCGACGGCGTCGCCGTCACCGGCATCGGCCGGGCCGCCGCCCTGCAGATCTGGTACAAGGCGCTGACGACCTACATGACGTCCAGCACCAACTACGCCAGTGCCCGCACCGCCGCGCTGAACGCCGCGACCGCCCTGTACGGCGCCGGCTCGGCCCAGTACGCCGGGGTGGCGAACGCCTTCGCCGGCATCAACGTGGGCAGCCACGTCACCCCGCCGGCCAACGGGGTGACCGTCACCAACCCGGGCAACCAGTCCGCCACCGTCGGCACTGCGGTGAGCCTCCAGATCGCCGCGAGCAGCACCAACAGCGGCTCCCTGAGCTACGCGGCCTCCGGCCTGCCGGCCGGTCTGTCGATCAACAGCTCGACGGGAGCCATCACCGGCACCCCGACGACCGCGGGCACGTCCAGCACGACCGTCACCGTCACGGACAGCACCGGAGCCACCGGCACCGCGACGTTCACCTGGACGGTCAGCTCCTCCGGCGGCGGAGGCACCTGCACCGCCACACAGCTCCTCGGCAACCCCGGCTTCGAGTCCGGGAACACCACCTGGACGGCCACCAGCGGAGTCATCACCACCGCCAGCGGCCAGGCGGCCCACGGCGGCTCCTACAAGGCCTGGCTGGACGGCTACGGCACCACCCACACCGACACCCTGTCCCAGTCGGTGACCGTGCCCGCCGGCTGCAAGGCCACGCTCACCTTCTACCTGCACATCGACACGGCCGAGACGACCACCGGCACCGCCTACGACAAGCTGACGGTGACGGCCGGATCGACCACGCTGGCGACCTACTCGAACCTGAACAAGGCCACCGGCTACACGCAGAAGACGTTCGACCTGTCCTCGTTCGCCGGTTCCACCGTCACGCTGAAGTTCAGCGGAGTGGAGGACTCCTCGCTCCAGACCAGCTTCGTCGTGGACGACACCGCCCTGACGACGAGCTGACCCGCACCACCACCCGTTTCCCCTGAACGGCGACGGCCGCGCCGTGGGTCCTCCGCGAGGACGACCCACGGCGCGGCCGAGCGTGTGGCCTACTCGAACCGTGCCGGGTCGCCCGCCCCCAGCCGTACGATCTCGGGCTCCCCGGCGGAGAAGTCGACCACCGTCGTCGGCTCCGTGCCGCAGTCCCCGGAATCGATCACGGCGTCCACCACGTGATCGAGCCGGTCCTTGATCTCCCAGCCCTGCGTCAGCGGCTTGTCCTCCTCCGGCAGGAGCAGGGTGCTCGACAGCAGCGGCTCACCCAGCTCCGCGAGGATCGCCTGGGCGACCGTGTGGTCCGGGATGCGCACACCGACCGTCTTCTTCTTCGGGTGCAGGAGCCGGCGCGGAGCCTCCTTCGTCGCCGGGAGGATGAAGGTGTAGCTGCCGGGCGTCGCCGCCTTGACCGAGCGGAAGACCGCGTTGTCGATCCGTACGAAGAGCCCGAGCTGCGCGAAGTCCTCGCACATCAGCGTGAAGTGGTGCCGCTCATCGAGCTGCCGGATCGACCGGATGCGGTCGATGCCCTCCTTGTTCCCGAGCGCGCAGCCCAGCGCGAAGCAGGAGTCCGTCGGATAGACGATCAGTCCGCCGCTCCGGACGATCTCCACCACCTGGCTGATGATGCGGCGCTGCGGATTGTCGGGGTGCACGTCGAAGTACTTGGCCATGCCCCCGAGCTTAGGCCGCTCCCGTCCCGGGCCTCGGCTCCGGCCGCCCCGGCCCCTCGCGGCACCCCCGACGGGCCGTCCGGGGACCGGATTCTTTTCCCCGTTCACGGCTATGGGAACCTCGCGGCCGACTCGCTACCCTCCGCGCATGATTTCCACGGTGGTCTGGGGTACCGGCAACGTCGGCCGCGCGGCCATCCGCGCCGTCGAGGCCCACCCGAAGCTGAAACTCGCGGCCGTCCTCGTGCACGATCCCGGGAAGGTCGGCCGTGACGCGGGCGATCTCGCCGGGCTCGGTCACGGCCTCGGCCCGGCCGCGACCGACGACATCGACGCCGTTCTCGCCGCGGGCCCGGGGGCCGTCGTCTACGCGGCCTCCGGCGACATCCGCCCCGACGAGGCCCTCGCCGACATCGCCCGGGCGATCCGGGCCGGCGCGGTCGTCGTCACCCCCGCGCTCTATCCGCTCTACGACCAGCGCAACGCGCCGCCGGAGTTCCGGGAACCGATACTCGCCGCGATCGCGGACGGCGGCGGCTCCCTGTTCGTCTCCGGTGTCGACCCCGGCTGGGGCAACGACGTACTGCCCCTGCTGATCAGCGGACTCGGCACCACGATCGACGCCATCCGCTGCCAGGAGATCTTCGACTACTCCACGTACGACCAGGAGGAGTCCGTCCGGTATCTGGTCGGCATGGGGCAGCCCATGGACTACGAGCCGCTGATGCTCGCCCCCTCGATCCCGACGATGGTGTGGGGCGGCCAGATACGGCTGATGGCGCGGGCGCTCGGCGTCGAACTCGACGAGATCACCGAGACGCTGGAGCGACGCGCGCTCACGACGACGGTGAACACCCGCACGATGGGGGAGTTCGCGGCCGGCACCCAGGGCGCCGTGCGCTTCGAGGTACGGGGGATCGTCAGGGGCGAGCCGCTGATCGTCATCGAGCACGTCACCCGCGTCCACGCCTCCTGCGCCCCGGACTGGCCGACGCCCCCCGACGGCGACGGCGCCCACCGCGTGATCATCGAGGGCCGGCCGCGGATCGCGGTCACCGTCGAGGCGACCGACGAGGGCGAGAACCGCTCCGCGGGCGGCAACGCCACCGCGGTCGGCCGGCTGGTCGGCGCCGTCGACTGGCTGGTGGACGCCGACCCCGGCCTCTACGACGCACTCGACGTCCCGCTGCGACCCGCGGTCGGCCGACTCGGAAGGAAGTGACGGCCCATGACCATGCACATCGACATCCCCGAGGGCGAGGAGCCGATCGGATACGTGTGGGGGGACATGGTCCCCGGCATCGGGATGGCGGCGGCGAACTTCTCGCTGTCGGTGTACGCCCACACGACCCTGGGACTGCGCGAGTTCGAGGCCGCCCGGCTGCGTATCGCGCAGATCAACGGCTGTATGTTCTGCCTCGACTGGCGTACCGAGCGGGACGGCGTGAAGGTCGAGGAGGAGTTCGCGGACGCGGTGACCCGGTGGCGTACCACCGACGCCTTCGACGAGCGGACCAGACTGGCCGCCGAGTACGCCGAGCGGTACGCCCTGGACCACCACGGGCTGGACGACGAGTTCTGGGGCCGGATGACCGCCCGCTACAGCCAGCGGGAGATCGTGGAACTGAGCATGAGCATCGGCTCGTGGCTGGCGTTCGGCCGGCTCAACCACGTCCTGGGCCTCGACAGCGTGTGCGTGCTGCCCACGCACTGAGACGCCCGCACGGAGGCGACCCGGGCCGCTCGGGCGGCCCGGACCATCTCGGGCGGACGTCGGCCGAACCCAGGGCGTGGTGTCCTAGAGGTCGGTGGCGATGATCTTCTCGATGTTCCGTTCGGCGAGCGCCGTGATGGTGACGAACGGGTTCACGCTGGTGTTGCCGGGGATGAGCGCGCCGTCGATGACGTACAGGCCCGAATAGCCGTGCAGGCGTCCGTAGTTGTCGGTCGCCTTGTTGAGGACGGCGCCGCCGAGCGGGTGGTACGTGAGGTGGTCGCCCCAGATCTTGTACACACCGAAGAGGTCGGTCCGGTAGATCGTCCCCTCCTTCTTGTTGATCTTGTCGAAGATGGTCTTCGCCATGTCGATGGCGGGCTGCTTCCAGGCGGTCTGCCAGTTCAGGTCCACCGTGCCGGTCGCCGCGTTCCAGCTGAACCGCGCGCGGTGGGGGTTGTCGGTGATGGACAGGTAGAACGAGGCGAACGTCTCGATGCCGGTGGGCAGCGGGGCGACCTCGGCGAACGCGCCGCCCGCGGACCAGTTGTCGATACCGCCGCAGGGGATGCTGGACTGGAGCGAACCGGTCGGGTCCCAGATGTGGTTGGCCCGCCCGCACATGACGTTGCCGTTGTCGCCCCAGCCCTGCCCGATCTCGCTGTTGAGGGAGGGCAGCGCGCCGGTGGCTTTCAGTTTGACCAGGAGCTTGCTGGTGCCGACGCTTCCGGCGGCGAAGAACACCCGGTCCGCGGTGACCGTCTTGGAGGACACGGTGTCGCCGTTGGTGCTGAGTTCGTCGATCAGCACGGTGTAGCCGCCGGCCGCCGCGGGGGAGACCGAAGTGACCTTGTGCAGCGGGGAGATGGTGACCCGCCCGGTCGCCCTGGCCTGCGCCAGATAGGTCTTCTGCAGGGACTTCTTGCCGTAGTTGTTGCCGTAGAGGATCTCTGCGGCGAGCGCCGACTTGGGCGCGGTGCCGGCGGCCTCCTGCTTCATGTAGTCCCAGTCGTACACGTCGGGCACGAACACGAACGGGAAGCCGGAGCGCTGGGCCTGTTTACGGCCGACCCGCGCGTACTGGTAGCAGTCGGTGGTGTCGAACCACGCCGGGTCCACGACGCCCACGCCGAGGTTCGTGTTGGCGCGTGGATAGTAGGTCGAGTACATCTCGTCGGCGTTCACCGACGGGAGGACGGCGCCGAAGTTCTCCCGCTTCGGGGTGACCGCCATGCCGCCGTTGACCAGCGAACCGCCGCCCACGCCGCGGCCCTGGTACACGATGATCTGCCCCATCTCCTCGGCGTCGAGAATGCCCGTGTAGCGCGGCACGGACCGGTCGATGGGGAAGCCGAGGAAGTTGCTGAGGGGCTGCTTGGTCTTGGTGCGCAGCCAGTACGAACGGTAGTCCGGGCTGGTGGTGTTGGCGAAGATCTTGCCGTCGGAGCCGGGGGTGTCCCAGGCCATGCCCATCTCGACCATCTGCACGTCGACGCCCGCCTGGGCGAGCCGCAGCGCGGCGACCGAGCCGCCGTACCCGGTGCCGATGACCAGGACCGGGATGTGCGCCCCGGACGGGATGGACGCGGTGGCCGTGACGGCGGGGGCCGGGGCCGCGACGGCGCGGCCGGCGAGGCTCACGGCGCCGAGAATAGAACCTGTTCCTGTGATGAATCTCCGGCGCGAGACACCTCTTTGTCCCCCGCCGGACTGGTTGATGTCAGTCATGTGACGCTCCTCACTCGGGGATGAGTGGGAACACGTTCTACTGTTGCGGGCTTGTTAAGTCACTACATACCGAAGGGTAATTTGTGCTCGCCGTGATCAGCCCGCCGACGGCACCCGCTCCAGCACCAGCATCGTCACGTCGTCCCGGACCGAGGGGCAGAAGGCGGTGAGGTCCTTCCAGAGCCGGTCGGGGAGGGTGGCCGAGGGCTCGTCGGCGAACGCGGTCAGGCGGTCGGGCAGGGGATAGAAGGCGCCGGACCGGTCGCGGCTCTCGCTCACCCCGTCCGACGCCAGGAACAGCCGGTCCCCGGGCTCCAGCTCGACCGTGCGGCACTCCGGAGGGGACAGGGCGAAGAAGCCCGTGCCGACCGGCGGCCCGGGCTCGCTGTCGAGTTCGAGGGCCTTCGTGCCGCGCAGCAGCAGCGGACGCGGATGCCCGCAGGACACCAGCCGCACGGCGTCCGCCCCGGGCGGGAACTCCAGCAGCAGCGCGGTCGCGAACATCTCCGCGTGCTCGGTCCCAGCCGAGTCCACCACCAGTCTGCGGTCGAGCCGCGCGGCGGCCTCCACCAGATCACGCTGGTCGAGGACGGTCTCCCGGAACGCCCCGAGCAGCGACGCCACCGTCCCCACCGCCGACAGCCCGTGCCCCTGCACGTCCCCCATCACGGCGCGCACCCCGAACGGGCCGTCGCGCACGTCGAAGAAGTCACCGCCGACCAGCGTCTCCCGCTGCGCGGGCCGGTAGAGCCCCACGCAGCGCACCGGCCCCACCCGGTCGGGCAGCGGGGGCAGCACGGCGAGCTGCGCGGCCTCCGCCACCGACCGCACCGTCACCAGATGCTGTTCCCTGCGGCTGCGGACCAGCGCGACGAGAACGCTGAGCAGCGCGATGAAGATGATGGTGAGAAGGTCGGCGTTGCCCGGATGGTTGAGCTGGATCGCCGGGATGTTCAGCAGGACCACCACGACCAGCCCGTACGCCGCCGTCCCCACGGGCCCGTACGACAGGACGGCGAGCGAGGGGATGGCGCCCAGCAGGAACCCGATGTCCAGTGCGTGACTGGTCGAGAGTTCGGCGGAGCAGACGCCGACGAGCAGGGCGAGCGGAAGCAGCCGCACCCAGCGTGGCGGGGGCGAGCCCCGCAGCCAGCCCCGGTCCCTGCCGTCCCGCTCACCCGGCGGGGCCTTCGTGGCCATCGCACTCCTCCTTATGCCACCACGCTCCTCCATGGCGGGCCGCCGCGCATTCCGGTCGACCGGGCGGGCCTGGGGCATCCGGGCGCGAGAAGCCCCGCCACCACGGGGAGAGACGAAGCCCCGCCACCACGGGGAGACCGGGAGAAGCGAAGCCCCGCCACCACGGGGATAGGGGGTGACGGGGCTCCACTCCTCGGGTGCCCGGCGCGACGCGCTTCACCCGCAGGCGTGAGGAGCTTCACCCGGAGTCGTGAGGAGTCGTACACCAATCCGCGGCCCCCGCGGCTGCGGATTACCGGCGATGGGCCGCGCCCCGGGAAAGGACTCCGAATGTCGCGTGGAATTCTCGCAGGTGCGTTCCAGGCCGGGAGGGACCGCGGCTTTTCCGCGTTCGCCGGACGCTTTCGTCCCGCGGGCCGCCACGCCGCCGGTGTCCACGCCAACCGCGCCGGGGTGAACGACCCGCATCTGCTGATGGGCGCGTACGCGCTCGACGCCCTGGACCCCGGCGAACAAACGGAATTCGAACGGCATCTGCGTTCCTGCCCCCTCTGCGCGACCGAGGCGGAGGAACTCCGGGAGACCGCCGCCCGCCTCGCCGCCGCCACGACGGTACGGCCCCGGCGGGAGTTCCGGCACGAGGTGCTGACCCGCGTCGAGGCGACCCGGCAGCTCCCGGCCGCCGGGCCACGGACGGGAATCCCGGCGCTCGCCGGGGGCCCGCACCGTGCCGCGCGCTGGGCTCTCGCGGCCTGCGTCGCCGCCGCCGTCGCGCTCGGCGGCACGAGCGTGTGGCAGAACCACCGGGCCGGCCTCGAACAGGGCCGCGCGGAACAGCGGCTGTCCCTCGTCACCGCCCTGCTGGCCGCGCCGGACACCCAGAGCCAGTCCCTGCCGCTGACCGGCGACGCCACCGCCCGCCTGGTCGTCTCCCACCGGGTGGACCGCGCCCTGTTCACCGCCGAGGCCGTCCCCTCCCCGGGGAGCGGGCGGGTGTTCGAGCTGTGGTTCAACGACGCCGGGGTGATGCGGCCCGCCGGGCTCGTTGCGGCCTCCACGCGCCCCGTCGCCCTGGTCCTCGACGGCGGTGTCGGCCCTGCCTCCGGGCTGGGCGTCACCGTGGAGCCGGCCGGCGGCTCGGCCCACCCCACGTCCACGCCGGTCGCCCTGCTCGGCTTCCGCACCTGAGCCACCATCCCGGCGATACCGCCCCCGGAAGGGCAACTCGCCGAGGCGACGGGCCGGCGCGGAACACGCCGCCCGAGGCGAATTCCCCGTCCGGACCAATCCGCCGCCTCACCGGAATCGGATTCCCCACGTGATGACAGGACAGAACGACCGGAAAACGCGGAAGAATTGGGTGCGGTATCCGCTCGGCGCGCTCAGCGGAATCCTCGCCGGATTCGCCGCCCTCGCCGTGGCCGAACTGGTCTCCGCGCTCGTACGGCCCGAGGCGGGCCCGATCGTCGCCGTCGGCGGCGCCGCCATCGACCGCACGCCCCCGGCGGTCAAGGACTACGCGATCCGGCATTTCGGCACGAACGACAAACTCGTGCTCCAGCTCGGCATCCTGGCCGTGCTCGCCCTGTTCGCCGCGGTGCTCGGCGCGTTCGCCGTCCGGCACCGCCGCACCGGAGCCGCGGGAGTACTCCTGTTCGGCGTCATCGGCGGCGCCGCGGCCGTCAGCCGGCCCGACTCCACGAGCATGACCGACGCCCTGCCCTCCGTGGTCGGCGCCCTGTGCGGCGCGGTCCTCCTCTACGTGCTGGTCGGACGGCTCACCGCCACCCGGCCGGCACCCTCCGCGCCGGACCCCCAGCCGGACGGGATCCACTCCGGGACGACCGACGGAGCTGCCGCCCCGGCCGTCCCGTCGAGGGAGTCCGGCTGGGACCGGCGCGGATTCATCGTCGCCGCCACCGCTGCCGCCGCCGCGTCGGCCGGGGCGGGCGCCCTCGGCCGCTCGCTCAACAGCGACCGCGGCCAGAACGCCGTCGCCTCACGCGACAAGCTCGTCCTGCCCGCCGCGTCCTCCCGGGCCCGCCCCGTCCCCGCCGGCGCGCGGCTCCGCGTCCCCGGCATCAGCCCCTTCATGACCCCGAACGGCGATTTCTACCGCGTCGACACCGCCCTGGTCGTCCCCAAGGTGGACGCCACCGGCTGGCGGCTGAAGATCCACGGCAAGGGCGTGACCCGCCCGATGACCCTGACCTTCGACGACCTGCTCCGGCGCGACCTGATCGAACGGAACATCACGCTGACCTGCGTGTCCAACGAGGTCGGCGGCCCCTACGTCGGCAACGCCCGCTGGATCGGGGTGCGGTTGGCCGACCTGCTCGCCGAATGCGGCGTCCGCCCGCCGTCCAAGGGGGGCCGCGCCGATCAACTCGTGGCCCGCTCGGTCGACGGCATGACCATCGGCAGTCCCGTGGACGACGTGATGGACGGCCGGGACGCGATGCTCGCCGTGGGCATGAACGGCCGGCCGCTGCCCTTCGAGCACGGCTTCCCCGTACGGATGCTGGTGCCCGGGCTCTACGGCTATGTGTCCGCGTGCAAGTGGATCAAGGACATCGAGCTGACCACCTTCGACTCCTACGACCCCTACTGGGTGAAGCGGAAGTGGGCGCGCCGGGCGCCGATCAAGACCGAGTCCCGCATCGACACCCCGAAGCCCTTCGCCCGGCCGAAGGCGGGCACCGTCATGGTCGCCGGGGTCGCCTGGGCGCAGCACCGGGGCATCGACAAGGTCGAGGTGCGGGTCGACGACGGCCGCTGGCAGGAGGCCCGCCTGGCGGCCGAGGACACCGTGGACACCTGGCGGCAGTGGTCCTTCCCCTGGCAGGCCACCAGCGGCGGGCACACCCTCACCGTCCGGGCCACCGACCGCACCGGCCGGGTGCAGACCGCCAAGCGCACGGAGACCATCCCGGACGGGGCCAGCGGCAGGCACTCGGTGGTCGTCACCGTCGACTGACCGCCCCGCATCCCGGCGACCCGCCCCCCGAGCCGTAGCCGCTCCGCAAGAAGTCCCGGTAGTCCCGGCCGCCCCCCGTCGGCCCCCGTCCGTCCGGTGCGGCCGGGATGCCACGGTCCAGCGTCCCGGGGCATGGTGGAGGGGTGATAGCGCTGGCCGTACTGTTCGCCCTGCTGGGAGCCGCGAGCAATGCCATGGGTACGGCATTCCAGCGCAAGGCGGCCGCCCGCGTCCCCCAGGGCGGCGGACTGCGGCTCATCCTCCAGCTCGCCCGGCAGCCCGCGTGGCTGATCGGCATCGCCGGAGTGGCCGGGGCGGCGCTGTTCCAGGCTCTCGCGCTGGTGAACGGTCCCCTGTCCCTGGTCCAGCCGCTGTTCATCCTGGAACTGCCGTTCGCCCTGATGATCGCCATCCCGCTGCTGCACCGCCGCCTCCCGCGCGCCGGATGGTGGGCCGTCGCCGGGGTCGTGGGCGGCCTCGGTCTGGTCCTCGTCGCCGCCGACCCGTCGGGTGCCACCGTCTCCGCGCCGATGGCCCGCTGGATCCCCATGCTGATCCTGTGCCTGTCGGCGGTGACCGTGGCCGTCGCGGTCTCGCGCCCCGGGCGCCCGCCGCTGTTCCGCGCGGCCGTCCTCGGCTCGGCCTCCGCCATCAGCAACGCCCTGACCGCCGCGCTCCTGAAGTCGGCCATGGGCACCCTCGACGACGACGGCTTCGGCGCCTTCCTCGGCGTGTGGCAGACGTACGGCTTCGTCGTGACCGGCATCGGCGCCGTGCTGCTGCTGGAGAACGCCCTCCAGGCAGGCCCGTTGGCGGCCTCGCAGCCCGCGCTCACCATCGGCGACGCGACGGTGAGCCTGTTCCTCGGTGTCTTCCTCTTCGGCGAGACCATCCGCACCGGCTGGTGGCTGCTCCCCGAACTGGCCGGGGCCGCACTCGTCCTGTGGGGCGTCCTGCGGCTGACCCGCGTGGTGCCGCACGCGGCCGACATGGCCCACTGACCCGGTGCCGGTGCCGGTGCCGGTGCCGGTGCATGTGCAGGGCCGGTGCCGGAGCCGGGTACGGGCCCGGCAGCCCGGTCAGCCCCCGGCGATGACCTCCGCCAGGAACCCGTCCAGGGCGACCGTCTCCTCGCCGGGAGGCACGATCCGGTGCGTCTCGTCCAGGAAGGAAAGGACCGCCGGCGCCCAGCCGAGCACCATCGCGTGCTGCCGGTCGCCGTCCGGGGAGGGCGCGCCGAAGAACTCCAGCCGCACCTCCCGCCAGACGCCCGTGGCCCGCGGGCTGATCCGGACGTCTCCCTCGCCCACCGGACGCTCGATCCCCTCGGCGAGCATCTCGCGGTCGAGCCGCCAGCGGGCGAGCACCAGACCGTCGTGGCCGAAGGTCACGGTGACGGCGAACGGGTCGTCGGCCCGGTACGCGAGATGAGCCGTGACGGGCAGACGCCCGGTGGTCTCGGTGACGAGCTGCATGACGAGCGTTCGGCGCACGGAGGTGATCAAGGCAGGCCCCTGGAGAAGACGGACGGAGACCCCCCTAGTACCCGTCCCGCCCGCACCATGCTGCTCCATTCGAGGGAAAGCCGTCCGGAAAGCCGTGTGCATGCGTCGTGCGGGGCGGGGCAGCCGCATCCTGAGACAGCTTGAGGACGCCAACCCCCCCTGGCGGACCCAAGCCTCGCGGCCCCGCAGACAGTCACCCCCCCCGGCTGTCGGCGGGGCCGCACCTCTGTCCCGGCTCAAGAAGGCCCGCTCTGCCCCGGCTCAAGACCGCCCGCTCTGTCCCGGCTCAAGACCGCCCGCGACCGGATTCCCGTCCGGTCACGAAGTAGCGTCCTGGCCCGTCTCGCCCACCTGGATGCCGACGATGCAGGTGTCGTCGTCCGTGTCGGACCTGCTGTACGTCAGGAGCCGGTCCAGCTGGTGGTCCAGGGTGCGGGAGGTCGTCCGGGCCGCCTGGAGCAGTTGGCGCAGCGACACCTCGACCGAGCGGTCCCGCCGCTCGATCAGACCGTCCGTGAACATCAACAGGGTGTCGTGGACGGCCAGTTGGATCTCGTCCTCCTCGAACGCGGCCTCGGGGACGGCGCCGAGCAGGATGCCCTTGAGCAGCGGGAGCGGGGTGGCGTCCGCGTCACGGACCAGGACGGGCGGCAGATGCCCGGCCCGCGCCCAGCGCAGCACGCGGCGTCCGGGGTCGTAGATCCCGCAGACCGCGGTGGCGGTGACGCCGCCGGTCAGATGGTGCGCCACGACGTTGAGCCAGGACAGGAGCTGGCCCGGCCCGGCACCGGTCACGGCCAGTCCGCGCAGCGCGTTGCGCAGCACGACCATGCTGGTCGCCGCCTCTATGCCGTGCCCCGCCACGTCGCCGACGCACAGCAAAACCAGACCGGAGGGCAGGACGACGGCGTCGTACCAGTCGCCGCCGACGAGCTGCTCGGTCTCCGCCGGGCGGTAGCGGACCGCCACGTCGAGTCCCGGTACCCGCAGCGGAGCCTGGGTCGGCGGCATGATCGCGTGCTGGAGCTGGAGGGTGAGCCGGTTGCGTTCGTGGGCCCGCTGCTCGGTGTGCGCGAGCTGGTCGCGGGTGACGGCGAGCGCGACCTCGGTCCAGTGCTGGGCCGAGATGTCCTGGTAGGCGCCGCGGACCACGAACAGCCGGCCGTCGGCGTCGAGCACCGGCTCGGCGACCATCCGGATGTGCCGGGTGACCCCGTCGGGGCGTTGCAGCCGGAACGCCGCCGACGCCGGGCGCCGGTGGTGCAGGACGGTGCGCAGGAAGCGGCCGATGGTGACCGCGTCGTCCGGATGCGTGTGCGCGGGCAGTTCCTCCAGCGGCACGGGGCCGACGGCGGGGGAGCGGCCGTACAGGTCGTAGAGCGTGTCGTTCCAGATGATCTCGGCGGTCAGCAGGTTCTCCTCGAACCCGCCGATCCTGCCCAGCCGTTGGGCGTGCTGGAGCAGGCTCGCCAGCCGCGCCGTCTCGTCCTCGATCCGCCAGATGAGCAGCAGGGTCTTGCCGTGCCGGCTCACACTGATGTCGGCCACCGCCGACAGCGGCACCTGGTCGACCAGTGCCGTGAGATCCATCCGCCGGGCCCGGAACGGCTCCCCGGTGGCGTGCACCCGCTCGATGCAGTGGAACAGGTCGCTGTCCCCGGCGGCCATCGGGTAGGCCTCCAGCAGCAGCGCGCCCTGGACGGTTCCCCGCGGCCGGCCCGCCGGGTCGAGGAACCGGCTGTTCACATGGCGGATGCGGAAGTCCGCGAGACGCCCGTGGCCGTCGAGCTGCGGCACCAGGACCAGGGCGGGATCGTGCAGCCCGTCGACCAGGTCGATCAGTTCGGCGACCTCGGCCGTCCCCCGCGCCTCCTCGTCCTCACCCGGCGGCAGATGCGTCTCCAGCGTGTGCGAGCACAGCTCCGCCAGCGCCTCCACCTGACGGACGACCTGCGGCGGCTGCGGTGCCAGCGGCGTCGGCCAGACGATTTCGAGTACGCCGTGCAGGCGGCCCCCGGAGCCGGCGGGCACGGCCACCCGGCCGCCGTCGGGCCGGTCCGCGTGCCCGATCGAGGGCAGCCCGGTGCCCGCCAGCGAGGTGACCCACTGCGTGGACCGCTCGGTGAGCGCGCGGCGCGCCATCGTGGCGACCCCCGGAGGCACGTAACGCCAGCGGGTCGCCTCGTCGGCCGGGAACCCCGCGCTGCCCGCCAGCGACAGCGAACCGTCCGCGTCCGCCGCCCAGATGGCCACGGCGACGGCCCCGAGCGGGGTCAGCGCGTGCTGGAGCAGGGAGTCGGCGACGGCCTGGGTGTCGTTGGCCGCCAGCGCGCCGCTCTCCGCGGCGCGCAGCCGCACGGCGGGGCCGTCCTCCCCGGAAGCGCGGGCCGCCGTCACCGCGAGGAAGGTGCTGGTGACCTCCGAAAGCCGGTCGCGCGCCGCCTGGTTGATGATCTCCACCGCGAGCTGGATCCGCGGCACCTTGGCCTGCGCGGCCAACTCGGCGAGCTGCCGGGCCGCTTGGGCGGGACCGCAGCTCAGCCGTTCGACCAGGATGCCCTTGGCCAGTTCGATCAGCGCGCGTCCGTCGGCCTCCAGGTGGGCCGTGCGCACCTCGCGGCGCAGCCGCTCGACGGTCGCGGCCAGCCGGCCCACCGGCGAGATCCGCCCGGCGTCCGCCGGACCGTCGGCCCGTTCTGCCTCCGAGGAGCCGGACACACCGCCGGCGTCGACGCCGGCGCCGGCTGCTTCAGGACTGTTCACCGTGCGGTTGCTCCTCGGCGGGGACGCCCGAAGGCGCGGGGGAGGGGAGCGGGCACGGGCGGTTCTCCCGTGGCCCGGCCGCACCCGGGGGTGCGGGGCGTCATGTCACTCGCCCAGCCAGCGGCGGACACAGGCGATGAGGTCGTTGGTGTCCACCGGCTTGGTGACGTGGTCGCTGGCCCCCGACGACAGGCTCTTCTCCCGGTCGCCCGGCATGGCCTTCGCCGTCACCGCGATGATCGGCAGGTCGGCGTACCGGGGCATCTTGCGGATCTCGGCGGTCGCGGTGTACCCGTCCATCTCGGGCATCATCACGTCCATCAGGATCAGCGCGATCTCGGGCCGGGCGAGCAGCGTCTCGATGCCCTTGCGGCCGTTCTCCGCGTGCAGCACCTGGAAGCCGTGCAGTTCCAGGATGCCGCTGAGCGCGAAGAGGTTGCGGGCGTCGTCGTCCACGACCAGCACCGTACGGCCCCGGAGCGCGCCGTCGGCCGGCTGTGCGGGCTGCCGCCTCGCCTCCTCGGCACGCACCAGCGGGACCACGTCGCCGGGCTGCTCGGCGGACAGGTGCAGGGCGACGCGCTCGCGCAACTCGTCCAGGCTGGACAGGAACTCCAGCGAGCGGGCGCCGGAGCGGGACTGGAGCGCCCGCTCCTGGGCGAGGTCGACCCGGCTGCCGTTGTGGACGAGCACGGGCACGGTCGCGAGGGCCGAGTCGCCCTCGACGGCCTCGAGGAACCGGGCCGTCTCCCCGCCGGGCAGACCGAGTTCGAGGACGACACAGTGCCAGGGCTCGGCGGCCAGCGCGCTCGCCGCCTCCTGCGCCCCCACGACCGTGACGACGTCGACGGACTCACGGGCGTCGCCCTCGTCCCGGCTGCGCGCGACATCGGCGACCGCGCTCTCCGCGACCAGTGTCAGCAGCCCCCGCGGCCGGTCCTCGACGACCAGCAGCCGCCGCCGGCGCGAGCGGGCCGGACCGGCGGGATCGGTGACCGCGCGCCGGGGTGCCGCGGGCGTCGACGCGTCCCGAGCCCCCTCCGGCCCCCGTCCGCCGGACAGCAGTTCCTCGAACTCGGGGCGGGCGACGGGCAGGAAGAGCGTGAACGTGCTGCCCTGCCCCGGCACGCTGTCGACGGTCACCGCGCCGCCGAGCAGATGGGCGATCTCCCGGGTGATGGACAGCCCGAGCCCGGTCCCGCCGTACTTGCGGCTCGTCGTGCCGTCCGCCTGCTGGAACGCGCCGAAGATCGTCTCCAACTGCTGCTCGGGGATGCCGATCCCGGTGTCCTTGACCCGGAACGCGGCCACCGTCCCGCCGCGCCGGACGCCCGGCGGGATCTCCTGGTCCGCGGCCGGCTCGATCCGCAGCTCGACGCGTCCGCGTTCGGTGAACTTCACCGCGTTCGACAGCAGGTTGCGCAGCACCTGGCGCAGCCGTGAGTCGTCGGTGAGGAGGTCGACCGGGGCTCCGGGAGCCGTGGAGACGGTGAAGTCGAGGCTCTTCTGCGAGGTCATCGGGCGGAAGGTGGCCTCGACGTACTCCAGGAGCCTGCGCAGCGGGACCCGTTCGGGCGTGACGTCCATCTTGCCCGCCTCGACCTTCGACAGATCGAGGATGTCGTTGATCAACTGGAGCAGGTCGGAGCCCGCGGAGTGGATGATCCCGGCGTACTCGACCTGCTTGGGTGTGAGGTTGCGCGAGGGGTTCTGCGCCAGCAACTGCGCGAGGATGAGCAGGCTGTTGAGCGGGGTCCGCAGCTCGTGGCTCATGTTGGCGAGGAACTCGGACTTGTACTTCGAGGCGAGGGACAACTGCTGTGCCCGCGCCTCCAGTTCCTGCCGGGCCTGCTCGATCTGGAGGTTCTTCGCCTCGATGTCGTGGTTCTGGGTGGCGAGCAGCGAGGCCTTGTCCTCCAGCTCCGCGTTGGACCGCTGGAGTTCGTCCTGCTGCACCTGCAACTCCTCGGACCGGGCCTGGAGTTCGGCGGTCAGCCGCTGGGACTCGCCGAGCAGCTCGTCGGTGCGGGCGTTGGCGACGATGGTGCTCACGTTCACACCGATGGTCTCCATGAGCTGGTCCAGGAAGGTGCGGTGGCCCGGGGTGAACCGGGTCACCGAGGCCAGCTCGATGACACCGAGCACCTGCTCCTCGACGACGATGGGCAGCACCACGAGAGCGGTCGGCACCGTCCGGCCGAGGCCCGAGGAGATGGTGACGTAGTCCGGCGGCACGTCGTCCACCGTGATGGCGCGGCGGCTGCGCGCCGCCTGCCCGACCAGCGAACGGCCCAGCGGGATACGGGTGGGCCGCCCGTCCTCGTCGGGATAGCCGTACGAGCCGACGAGCCGCAGCTCGGTGCCCTTGGCGGTCTCCTCGGCGAGGTAGAACGCCCCGTACTGGGCGGCGACCAGCGGGGTGAGTTCGTCCATGATGAGGTCGGCGACCACGTCCAGGTCCCGGTAGCCCTGCATCAGGCCGGAGATGCGCGCCAGGTTCGTCTTGAGCCAGTCCTGCTCCTGGTTGGCGCGCGTGGTCTCCCGCAGCGACTCCACCATGGAGTTGATGTTGTCCTTCAGGTCGGCGACCTCGCCCGAGGCCTCCACCGTGATGGACCGGGTCAGATCGCCCTCGGCGACGGCGCTGGTGACCTCGGCGATCGCGCGGACCTGGCGCGTGAGGTTGCCGGCGAGTTCGTTCACGTTCTCGGTCAGCCGCTTCCACGTGCCCGAGACGCCCTCCACCTCGGCCTGGCCGCCGAGCCGGCCCTCGCTGCCGACCTCGCGTGCCACCCGGGTGACCTCGGCCGCGAACGCGGAGAGCTGGTCGACCATCGTGTTGATGGTCGTCTTGAGTTCGAGGATCTCGCCGCGCGCGTCGACGTCGATCTTCTTCGACAGGTCGCCCTTGGCCACAGCCGTCGTCACCAGGGCGATGTTGCGCACCTGCCCGGTGAGGTTGTTGGCCATCGAGTTGACATTGTCGGTGAGGTCCTTCCAGGTGCCCGCCACGTTCGGCACGTGCGCCTGGCCGCCGAGCCGGCCCTCGGTGCCGACCTCGCGGGCGACGCGGGTGACCTCGTCGGCGAACGCGGACAGCGTGTCGACCATGGTGTTGATGACGTCGGCCAGGGCGGCGACCTCGCCCTTCGCCTCCACGGTGATCTTCTGCGACAGGTCGCCGCGGGCCACGGCGGTGGCCACCTGCGCGATGGAACGGACCTGGCCGGTCAGGTTCGACGCCATCACGTTGACGTTGTCGGTGAGGTCCTTCCAGGTGCCGGACACCCCCCGCACGGTGGCCTGCCCGCCGAGATTGCCGGCCGTGCCGACCTCGCGGGCGACGCGGGTCACCTCGTCGGCGAACGCGGAGAGCTGCTCGACCATCGTGTTGATGGTCTCCTTCAGCTCAAGGATCTCGCCGCGCGCGTCCACCGTGATCTTCTGCGACAGGTCGCCCTTCGCCACGGCGGTGGCCACCTGGGCGATGGAACGGACCTGCGCCGTGAGGTTGCCGGCCATGAAGTTGACCGAGTCGGTGAGGTCGCGCCAGGTGCCCTTGACCCCCTTCACATCGGCCTGGCCGCCGAGCCGTCCGTCGGTGCCCACCTCGCGGGCGACACGGGTGACCTCGTCGGCGAACGCGGAGAGCTGGTCGACCATCGTGTTGATGGTGTTCTTCAGTTCGAGGATCTCGCCCCGTGCGTCCACGGTGATCTTCTGGGACAGATCGCCCTGGGCCACGGCCGTCGTCACCTGGGCGACATTGCGCACCTGCGCGGTGAGGTTGCCGGCCATGAAGTTGACCGAGTCGGTGAGGTCGCGCCAGACACCGCCCACGCCCGGCACCTGGGCCTGGCCGCCGAGCCGTCCGTCGGTGCCGACCTCGCGGGCGACACGGGTGACCTCGGAGGTGAACACCGACAACTGGTCGACCATGCCGTTGAACACGGTGGCGATGTCGCCGAGCAGACCCCCGGCGTCGTCCGGCAGCCGGGTGCCGAAGTCGCCGTCGCGTACGGCGGTGAGGCCGGCCAGCAACTGGCGCAACTCCTGCTCGCCCGGGGTCCGTACGGACGTCCCGCTCGCTGCCCTGGTCATACCCACCCTCGTTCCGCTCCCCCGGAGCCCCGTGACAGGGAACCCGGAACCACGCCGGGCCCCGTTGGCCCAGGCCCGTCCGTGGAATATCCGGCGGATCGCGGGTCGTCCGGCCGGCGAAATACGCCGCAGGCTAACCCAGAACGCGGGTGCTGAACAAAGCGTGAGAGACAACTCCCCGGCGGCCGCGAAATGTTGCCGAGAGCAGGATTAAGGCCGCGCGAAGGGGATACACAGGACCCTCTCGGTCCGCCCCGGCCGGACCCCTCACGAAGAGGTCCCGCCTCCCCGCGCCGGACCGGAGTCCTGGCGGGAACGACGGGACCGTCGTACCGGGTTGTGCCGAGCGGGCGGGTCAGGCGACCGAGGGGTCCAGCAGGCCCGTGCGCAGTCGCTTGATGATCCGGGTGATCAGGCGGGAGACGTGCATCTGCGAGATGCCCAGCTCCTCGCCGATCTGCGCCTGGGTGCGCTCCTCGACGAACCGCATGTGGATGATCCGGCGCTGCCGGTCGTCCAGCTCGGCGATGAGCGGGGCCAGCGAGTTGAAGTCCTCGACCAGCTCCAGCGACGGGTCGTCCTCCCCGAGGAAGTCGGCGAGGACGGCCTCGCCGTCCGCGCCGCCGTCCGCGGTGAGCGCGGCGTCGAGGGAGGAGGAGTTGTAGCCGTTCGACGCCTTGCGGGCCTCGATGACCTCTTCCTCGGACAGGCACATCAGCTCGGACAGTTCCCGCGTGGTGGGCGTGCGGCCAAGGCGGGTACGGAGTTCCTCCGTCGCCTTGGCCAGCTCGACGCGGGCCTCCTGGAGCCGGCGCGGCACGTGGACGGCCCAGCTCGTGTCACGGAAGAAGCGCTTGATCTCACCGACGATGTAGGGGACGGCGAAGGAGGTGAACTCGACCTCGCGGGTCAGCTCGAACCGGTCGATCGCCTTGATGAGGCCGATCGTGCCGACCTGGACGATGTCCTCCATCTCGCCCTGGCTGCGGCTGCGGAAGCGGGCCGCCGCGTACCGGACGAGGGAGAGGTTCATCTCGATGAGGGTGTTGCGCGCGTACTGGTATTCGTGCGTGCCCTCTTCGAGAACGGTGAGCCGGTCGAAGAACTGGCGGGACAGTTCACGCGCGTCCTTCGGGCTGACCTTCAGCGGCTCGGCGATCTGCGGAAGGGTGCTCTCCACCGTCGTCGCCGCCGACTGCGCCGTGTCCGTTGCCCTCGCTGCCGTCACGGCTGCCATGCCGTCCACCCCAAATCGTCCGAAGGGAATTGATGCCAGGGCCCGTCTGCCCCGCATCACACCGCTCATGCCCCCGATCGAGAACTTTCTCGGATTCGTCCGCCGGGCTTCCCGGCCGGAGGTGTTCCGCCCGAGGGCGGCCGGCCGGATACGCTCCGACCGTATCAACGCCCGAACGCGGTGACGGACGGTTCCGCCGGGCAAAACGGGGCAAGTGAGGGCCAGGCGCGGCCGTTTGGCGCGGGCCGGACGGTGGGGCCGGGTCTCCCGGGAACCCCGCCACGCACAGGGGTTGGCGAGGTGAGTCGGTGGACATCGAGCGGCACCAGGACTGCGCGGGGACGGACTTCGCCCCGAAACGGCGAAGAGGCGCACGGCCTGCGCGGCACACGGCCCGGAGCGCGGGGGCCGGAGCGTGACGACGGTGCCGGGCGCCTCGCCCGCCGCCGATCCCTTCGTCCACCCGGCCCTCCTCTATCGCGGCGACCGTGAATACGTGGCGGCGACGACACGCTTCGTCGCGGAGGGCGTAGCGTCCGCGGAGCCGGTGGCGGTGGCCGTACCCGCCCGCCGGCTCGACCTCATCCGACGCGCGCTCGGCCCGCTCGGCGACGGCGTCCGCTGGATCGACATGACCCGGGACGGCCGGAACCCCGGCCGGATCATCCCCACCGTGCTGCGGAAGTTCGCCGACGCCCACCCGGGTGGCCGGGTCCGCGTCATCGGCGAACCCGTCTGGCACGGACGGACGGCCGCGGAGTACCCGGCCTGCCTCCAGCACGAGGCCCTCATCAACCAGGCCTTCGAGGGACGTGACGTAACGATTCTCTGCCCGTACGACGCCGAGGCCCTCACCCCCGAGGTGCTCGCCGACGCGCACACCACACACCCCGTTGTCATCAGCGGAGGCCACGAGCGCGTCAGCCCCGCCTTCGACCCGGACGCGGCGCTGGAGCGCTGCAACGAACCGCTGCGCCACCCGCCCGGAGCGGCCGCCTTCCGGTTCGACGCGGATGCCCTCCCCGCCGTCCGCGCCTTCGCGATGAGCGAGGCACGGGAACGCGGCATGGCCCCGGACCGCCTCCAGGACCTCAACCTCGTGGTCGCGGAACTGACCACCAACAGCGTCGTGCACGGCGGCGGCGCGGGGACCCTGCGGATCTGGGCCGAGAGCGAGCAGATCGTGTGCGAGGTCCGGGACGGGGGACGGCTGAGCGATCCGCTGGCCGGCCGCCGCCCGGTGCGCCCCGACCAGCTCGGCGGACGCGGCCTGCTCCTGGTCCACATGCTCTCGGACCTCGTCCGCGTCCACACGGCGGAGGCCGGGACGACCGTACGGAGCTGCCTCGCGCGCTGCTGAGCGCGGCCGGCGGGTGAGCGGCCAACCCCGGCCGGCGCGAGCTTGCCTCCGACGGGCAGTGCCGGGCCATCCCCGAGCGGCGAGGGGCGAGCGGCGGCGGGGCCCGGACCGTCTCCCCGGTCCGGGCCCCGCCGCCAAGTCTCCGCCGCCGTCTCGGCGTTGCGTTGCGCACCGGTCCTTCCGGATGCGCGTCCGCCGTTACCGGCCGGCGCTCCGCTCGGCCGAGCGGGCCGCGTCCTCCTCCGTGTGGGCGCCGGACTGCGACAGGGAACCGCCCGAGTTCTCCAGGTGCGCGCGGACGAACCACTGGAACTGTTCGAGCGACCGCAGGTGTTCGATGAGCAGGTCCTCGGTCACCGGGTCGATCTTGCCGACCTCGGCGACGGCCGCACGGTGGTCCTCGACGATGCCGGTGTAGACGAGGTCGAGGGCGCCGAGGTGGGCGATGGCGTCGGCGCGGCCGACGCTGTAGTCGTCCCACGTCCGCTCGGCTACGAGCGCGCCCGGCGTGCCCTTCGGCACACCGCCCAGCGCGGAGATCCGCTCGGCGGTGTCGTCGGCCATCTCACGGACGCGGTCCACCTGGGGATCGAGCATCTCGTGGACGGCGATGAAATGCGGGCCCACCACGTTCCAGTGAATGTGCTTCAGCGTCAGCGAAAGGTCGTTGAGGGCGTGCAGGCGGCTGCTCAGCACCTCGATGATCCGGCCGCCGTCGTGCGTGCTGATGCCCGGCACGGTGTACTTCGGTGTCGTGGAATTCGTCATGTCGTCTTCCTTCCGCACAAGTTCTCGCGGGTGTTCCCCAGAAGTCCTCGGGGAGCGCCCGGAACGTCGAGTGCCCGCGTTGCCCCTGGTCACACCTGGGCCGGCGGGCGGTCCGCGCGACGGGATCCCGCCACGGGGAAAGTGTTGGGCCAAAGAGGTTGTAGGGGGCCGCTGTTGTGAATGAACCGGCACGCACCGGGCACACGGTCGGAAAACCGAGAGAGGAGCCCTCGCCGTGCTCGTGCCCGACCCGAAGGTTGTCCGGAGACTGCTCACGCGTTACGCGGCTCTGAAGATCGCCTATGCCGAGAAGGAGGCGCCGGAGACGGCGCGCCGGCTGGAGGACGTCACGTACACCCTCTGTGTGATGACGGGGACGACCAGCGTTCACGACGCGGTCGACGCGGCGGACGCCATGCTCGCGGCGGGCGGCAACCGGCGGGACAGCGACAAGGCCGCGCTGGTGGGGAGCGGCGGACCGGCCGCCGCCCACGCGACGAACGGCATGACGACGGTCCCGGCGCCGATGGCGCGTACGCACACCGGGGCGGGGGAGCTGACCGGCCAGGGCGCGGGCGTGCCCGGCCCCCGTATCTGACGGGCCGGCCCCCGTATCTGCCGGGACGGGCACGGCGACGGGCACGGCCTAGCGTCGGCCCGGAGGCATGGGAGCAGCGGCAAGAGGTCTGAGGGCAGCGATACGAGGTGGGGGCGGACCGGCTGGGTCCGCCCCCACCTCGTATCGGGTACGACGTCGAGTAGCCGAGTAGCCGAGTAGCCGAGTAGCCGAGTAGCCGAGTAGCCGAGTAGTCGAACAGGGAGATCGGCCCGGATCAGGAGGCCGGTGTTCCCGTCCGCGCTTCCTCCTCCTGCCAGGAGTCCACGAGCGCGAGTGCCTCTTCAAGGGTCTCCGAGACCGACACCGTGAGGCTCACGCCGGTGAGGTCGAGAATCCGTCGTACGGCAGGGGTCGGCGCGATGACGTGCACGCTGCCCGACACCTTGCGCGCTTCCTGGTAGGTGCGCAGCAGCACGTTCATGCCGGACGAGTCCATGAACGGAACGGCGGAGAGGTCGAGCAGGAACCGGCGGCGTCCGTGATGGAACTGGTTCGCCAGGTGGTGCTGCAATTCCGTGGCCGTGTCGATGTCCAGCGAACCCTCGACGGTCAGCAGGGCGACGTCTTCACGGGGCAGCGTGACATCGATGGACAGCGGTTCCAGGTCTGCGGACACGGGTGCCTCCTACATAAGGACATGGGTAGTAGGAGGGGCGGCTACCCCGATCAGCCGATTCGACGCACCCTGATGTCGGATCGACCTGAAGTTCGTGATCCGGCGGCTCGCCGGGATCAGCGCCGGCGGCCGCGCAGTTTCCCGATGAGCTGCTGGGCCTGGGCCCGGCGGCGGGGGTCGGCCGCGGCGCGCCGTATCTGCTCGGCCGTACGCCGTCCCTGGGGGCTGCGGGCGAACTCCTTGAGACGCTGGACCATTCCTGCCATGGCCATCCTTCCGTTCCGGGGGATCGGGCTCTGGTGGACCCGCTTACCCCGTCACGCCCGCCTCAGGCCCCCGCGGAGCCGCCGGATCCCCCCGGCGCCTGTCCTTCGAACGGCTGAACTACCTTGGCGGGATTCGCTCGTTCTCCTGCTGTGAGCATCGTCGAGGCGGAGATGAGGAATCGATGAGCCGACACCGCAAGGGCCGTAGGCACCGCAAGGTGAACATGACGCCGCGTCCGGTCGGACCGAGGAGATCACCGCGCGCGGTGCGGGAGCGGCCCGTCCCCCGTACCACCGAAGTGGCGCGGGCCGGCGCCCCGGCTCCCGCGCCCGGTGCCCCCATCCCCGGGCAGGACAGCACCGGTGAACGGGCCGGCGTCGTGTCGCGGAAGGTGAGCGAGAGCGGACTGAGCCGGCACGCCGTGCGGACCTGGGAACGACTGGCCGAGGCCGGTTCCGCCGGAGCCGAGGTCGGTGAGCTGAGCGCGACCGTCGGTTTCCAGTGCTCCACCGTGCTCGGCCACCTGAGGGGGCTGGCCGAACTCGGACTGGCCGAGGGCGACGAGAGCGTGTGGCGTGCCACGGGCCCGCTGGAGGACGCGGCGCCCCGTGAGGACGTACGCACTTCCGCCGGAGCGGCTTCTTAGCGCGACCGGCTCTCGCGAGGGGCGCTCACCGGGAACGGCCTCCGGGGAGCGCCCCTCGCGCGTCGGAGCGTACGTCGGGCCGCGCGGGCGGCTCGCGCCGGGACCGGGACTCCCGCGCGGCCTCCTCGGGGTGGCGGAGCTGCCAGTACGGATTGTCGTGCGGCAGCTTGCTCGACACCCGGCCGTACATGCCGAACGTCAGGATCACCAGCCCCATCAGGAAGCTGAACACGACGTTGGTCATGCCGAAGCCGAGGATGTTGGCCGGCCGGTCCAGGATGAAGACGTGCGCGAATCCGCTGAGCAGGAACAGGGTTCCGATCGCCATGTTGAGGGTGGAGGCGATGTTCCCGCCGATGAAGCCGCCGGCGATCAGGAGGGCGCCGACGAGAACGGAGATCAGGCTCAGGGCGCCGTTGCTCGACAGGCCCGCGATGGTGTTCCCGTCCGTGCTGAACGGACTCAGCCGGTCGGCGAAGCCGAGGCTGCCGAAGACGAGCAGCACCACACCGCAGAAGGCGGCACCCCAGCGGTACACGGCGCCGAGATGGTGGTCGACCGGCAGTTCGTCCTGAAGTTTCATGGCACTCTTCCCTTCACCTGCCGGGAAAGGGCACGCACGCGATGCCCGTTACCTGTGTTCTGCCCCTTTGTTCCGGTGCGGGCGGCTCGACGGTTGCACCCGGGGCACGGACGCGGAGGGGCCGCCGGATCAGTTCGCGGGGCGCGCGTCGGCGCCGAAGTGGTGGTCGACCGCTCCCGGCAGCCGCCGGACCACCTCGTCCCCCAGCCGCTCGAACTCCCCCCGCAGGAAAGGCGACGCCAGCCGGGCCACCCCGCGGAACTCGATACGGGCGCGGTAGGTCAGCCGGGTCCCGGCGCCGTCTTCCCGGAAGGTCATGTCGTCCGTGGAGGTGGCCGTCCGGTTCCGCCCGACGAAGGTCAGCCGCCGCTCCTCGAACCGCACCAGCCGGTAACGGAGTTCGGTGCGCCGCCCACGGAACTCCGACACGTTCTCCCACTCGGTCCCCTTGCCGACGGGAACCCCGTCCCGTACCGGACGACAGCTCACCGTTCCCGGATCCCACTCCTCCGTATGCGCGAAGTCCGCGAGATACGCCACCACGTCGGGCAGGGCGTGCTGCAGCGTGAGTGTGCGCTCGACCTCGATCATCGGATCTCCCTTGCACGGCGTTCGGAGGGCGTGTTGTACGGAATACGGCGAGTCCTCCTGTCTTCCGGGCGGGACCGCCCGACGGATGCAGCGGATTGGTCACCCGGCAGAGTGTCGAGTCGCCTTCCGTGGGCATCCGGTCTCCACCACCTCCACCACTTCGACACAAGGAGACCTCATGCTCGGCATCGTCGCCGCTGTCCTGTTCTTCATCTCGTTCCTCATCAACGCGGCGGACATATCGACGAACGACGTGTTCACCTCGACCAACGTCATGCTGATCGGTCTCGCCCTCCTCGCCCTGCACGTGGCCGGCGTGGGCAGCGGCTGGGCGACGCGCAGCCGCCGCCGGTGACCGCGGGGCGGGGCCGGCCGACGCCGAACGCGACAGGCCCCGGCCGGCGGCCCCCCTTCGTGTGACTTCCGTGAAGCGACTTGCAACGAAGCCGCTCACCGCGAGATGGTTGCCGGACGGAAACAATCTGTCGTCCGGAAAGGTGGTGGGCCCGCGTGACGCGGGCCCTTGCTTGTGGACACTTCCCAGCAGCCTCCTGCCAGCCCGCGCGGCGTCGGCCTCGGCGCCACGTGGGGATCCGCCCCCTACCCCGTCGTGGTCGCGGACCCATCCGGCGCAGTGATCGACCTGAACACCGCGGCGGCCGCCCTCTTCCCCGGCGCCGTCACCGGCGCGCCCCTGCGGGACGTGGTCCCCGAATGGCTGGCCGAAGCGCACACCCGGCTGCGGGCGTCCGTCCCCGGCCCACGCCGAAGCGGACCCGCGCCGCCCGCCGACGGCCCGGTCGGGGACCGCACGTTCGAGGCGCATCCCACCTGCACCGACGACGGTGACGTCATGTGGTGGCTGGTCGACGACACCGACCGGCGCCTCGCCGAGGACGCCCTCAAGAGCGAACGCCAACGCACCGCCTTCCTGGCCGGCGCCTCCAGCGCCCTGCTGTCCTCGCTGAACGTCGAGCGGTGCATGGAGGTCACGGCCCGGCTGGCGGCGGAACACCTCGCCGACGCCGCCGTGATCGTCGCCCCGCCGCGCGGCCGCAAGGTCCCCCTGACCTTCTGCGGACCCGACGGCACGCTGGTGCACCGCACGGTCATGGAGGACGTCGGCCAACTGCCCGGCCTCGGGGACGCCCTGCGCGGATTCCCGCCCGTGCCCTCCCGCTGGATCGACCCGGCGAGCGTTCCCGCCTGGATCGTGCCCGACGACTTCACGGAACCCGTCGGCTCCGCCGTCGTGACCCCGCTGCCCGGCCACGGCGTACCGGCCGGCGCGCTGATCCTGCTGCGCTCCAGCCACCACGCCGCGTTCACGGAGAGCGAGGAGATCTTCGCCCGCCTCTTCGCCTCGCGAGCCGGCGCCGCCATGTCGGCGGCCCGTATGTACGCCGAGCAGGCCGCCATCACCACCACCCTCATGCGCGAACTGCTGCCGCCCCAGCTGCACAGCGTGCACGGCATCGAGTTCGCCGGGAAATACCGTCCCGCCGGCCAGACCGAGCGGGTCGGCGGCGACTTCTACGACGTCCACCCCGGCACCGACGAGGGGCAGGAATCCCTCGTCGTCCTCGGCGACGTATGCGGCAAGGGCCTCGAAGCCGCCGTGCTGACCGGCAAGATCCGCAACACCGTGCAGGCGCTCCTGCCGCTCGCCTCGGACCACCAACGCCTTCTCGGCCTGCTCAACGGCGCGTTGATGAACTCCCACCACACCCGCTTTGTCACCCTCGCCATGGCCTCCGTCGTCCGCCGGGCCGGAATGGTCCACCTGCGTGTCACCAGCGCGGGCCACCCGCCGCCGCTCATCGTGCGCGCCGACGGCCGGGTCGAACAGGCCAGGACCCGGGGCACCCTCGTCGGCGCGTTCTGGGAGATCAGCTCCACGACCGCGCACATCGAACTCGCCCCCGGCGAGACCTGCCTGTTCTTCACGGACGGCATCACCGAGGCCAGGGGCGGACCGCTGGGCGACGAACTCTTCGGCGTCCAGCGGCTGGAGGCCGCGCTCACCCAGTGCGCCGGCATGCCCGCCGAGGCCGTGGTCGAGCACGTCCAGATGCTCGCCGCGCAGTGGGTCGGACGCGGACTCCACGACGACATGGCCACCGTCGCCGTCACCGCCCCCCACCACGCCCACCTGAGCGCGGTCGACGGCCACACCCGGGGCAGGTACACCGCATGACCGGTTCCACCACCCGGAACGCCGAGGGCGTGGCGCTCGGCCCGGCCAGGGAACACCTCTGGTCGGCCGTCCACACCGGCGACGAGCCCCGCGCCACCGCCGTCGTCCTCGACGCGGTGGCGGCGACCGGCGATGCCGAGACCGTCCTGCTCGACCTGATCGCCCCCGTGCAGGAGAGGGTCGGCGTGGAATGGGCGGCCAACCGTCTCACCGTCGCTCAGGAACACACCGCGACCGCCATCCACGACCGGGTGATCGCCGTGCTCGCCCACCACACCCGCCCTCGCCCGGACGCCGCCCGGAGCGGCCGTATCGCGGTCGCCTGCGTGGACGGCGAGTGGCACGCGCTGCCCGCCCGGCTGCTCGCGGAGACCCTGCGGCTGCGCGGCTGGCGCGTCGACTTCCTCGGCGCCCACGTGCCCACCCCGCACCTCATCGCCCACCTGCACCAGACCGGCCCGGACGCGGTGGCCCTCTCCTCGTCGCTGCCCACCCATCTGCCCGCCGCCCACACCGCCATCACGGCCTGCCAGGCCGCCGGCGTGCCCGTCATCGCGGGCGGCGCCGCCTTCGGCCCCGACGGCCGCTACGCCCGGGCCCTCGGCGCCGACGCCTGGGCGCCCGACGCGCGGAAGGCCGCGTCCGTCCTCGCCGGCGGCCTCGACCGGCCCGATCCGATGGCCGCGCACCAGGCCGTGGACGACCTGCCGCACCTGGCCGACCAGGAGTACACGATCGTCGTCCAGACGGCGCACCGGCTCGTCAGGACCACCCTGACGGCACTGGAGGACCGCTTCCCTCCGATGCGGGGATACACCGAGGAGCAACGCCGGCGCACCGCCGAAGACCTCGCCCATGTCGTGGAGTTCCTGGGCACCTCCCTGTACGTCGACGACGCGGAACTGTTCTCCGGGTTCATCCTGTGGACCGCCGGCATCCTCGCCGCACGCCAGGTCCCCGCCCGCAGCCTCGACCCCGCCCTCGACCTGCTGGCCGTCCAGCTCAAGGATTTCCCGCGCGCCCGCCGCACCCTGGCACACGCGCGAGAGGCGCTCCGCACCCGGAGAACGCCAGCCATCACGATCCCCGGCCCCGGAAAGCCCGCATGACGACTTCGCACCCCCCGTCCTTCTCGCTCACCGTCGAGGCCGAGACCACCGACCTGGTGATCCGCGTCGCGGGCGATCTCGACTACGAGACCTGCGACGAGCTGATGAGGACCGTCGACCAGAACCTCACCGTCCGGCGCACCGCCGAGAGACGGCCCAGCGCCCTGCGCATCGACTTCACCGCACTGCACGGCATCGACTCCATGGGCCTGTCCGCCCTGTTGATGATCCGGCGGCACACCGACGCGGCCGGCATGAGCCTGCACCTGGACGAGCGCCCGCCGCACCTCGAACGGCTGCTGGAGATCACCGGGACCCTCGACCACCTCACCGCGCCCTGCCACCCGACCGGCGCGGAGCAGCGCCCCGGCACCGGCTGACGGGCCGTCAGGCCAGGATCGGGGCCCGCGCGCATGCGACGGCGACAGCTCCGGCGCGGGGCGGGATTCCATCGAATGCGGACCGGATACCAGGGTATTTGCAGCCCTGAGGGCGGCACGGAGGCGGATCACCGCCTCCCGGCCCGCGCTCCGCCGCGCACACCACACGAGGGTGCCGACGGCGGGGCGGACCGCGAGCTGAAGGAGGACGACATGACCGTCGACAGAATCTGGTCCTACGCACCGGAGTTCAACCACCCCGAGGTCCACGAACTGGCCGGCTACAGCGTCGAGGCCACCGACGGGACCATAGGGCACGTGGACCGGCAGGCGGACGACTCCGGGATGCGGCACCTCGTCGTCGACACCGGCGTCTGGGTGTTCGGGAAGAGCGTGCTGGTCCCGGTGGGCGTCGTCAACGGCATCGACACCGACGCCCAGAAGATCACCGTGGCGTGCACCCGCGACGAGATCAAGTCCGCGCCCGTGTTCAAGACCGACCGTGAGACCCTCGACCCGGCCTACCTCACCAGTGTCGGGACCTACTACCAAAGCCTGCCGCCGCGGCAGCCCGCGTGAGCCGTCCCCGCCTGAGCCGTCGCCGGGCGTCGCCCGCGGGCGGCAACACGATGGTCCGCCGCCGCGCATCCGCGAGCGGCTTCCGTGCCGAAACGCACGGGGGACACCCGCGGACCGTGACGTCCGGCCGGGAGGGTGCCCTCGCACGAACAGACGGGAAAGAGTGTTCAGATGTCCGAAGGGTTGGAGGCCACCGTGACGCACGGGGCGGCCCAGGACGCCTTCGTCGTGCGCGTGGGCGGCGACATCGACTACGAGACCGCGAGCAGGCTGGAAGAAGCGCTGGACCTCGCGGAGCGGGTGGGCTCGTCCCGTACGGTGGTGGACCTGTCGGGGACGGCCTTCGCGGACTCGTCCATCCTGCACGTCCTCCTCGAAGCGCAGCGCGCCCACCGGGCTTGCGGCACGCCCATGGTGGTGTGCGGACCGTTCAGTGACATCGTTCGGAGGCTGTTCGACGTGACAGGGACCGAGGGCTTCTTCGTCCTCGCCGACAGTGTCCAGGAAGCGCTGGAACTCCCGGTCACGGCGACCGAGCGATGAACCGGGCCAACCTCCCTGCCGCGACCGGCCCGAGCGCCGGAGCGGGCGGTACGCGGGAATCGGACCTGAGGGAAACCGGCATGACGAACCAGGACGAAACCCCGCGGCTCACCTCGCTCACCGCGCCGACGGCCCGTCCCCTCACGGCCGAACTCGCCGTCACGAGCGCCGCGACCGCGCGCCGTCACGTCCAGGCGCTGGTGCGCCACCACCCGGCCTTCCAGGCCGGCGGGGTGCGCCAGGAAGCGGTCATCGACCTGCTTCTCGTCGTCTCCGAACTGGTCACCAACGCCATCCGGCACGGCGACGGGCTCGCCGGCTTCGCGGCCGTCCCGGCCGACGGCGGCGTACGCCTGGAGGTGCGCGACCACAGCGACGTCGTCCCGATCCACGCCTACGGCACCGGGGAGGTCCCCCGGCACCGGCAGGCGAACGGGTACGGATGGCCGCTGATCATCCGCCTCTCCCGGGACATCACCATCGAACCGTCGCCGGACGGCGGGAAGTCGATCCGGGTGTTCGTACCGCTGGGCTGAATCGACCCCCCTTTCCTGGAGCCGCGGCCCCCGTGCCGCGGCTTCGGCGTGTCCGGCCGCCCTCGTCCGGCCGCCCTCGTCCGGCGGTCCGTCAGCGGGGCGTCGGGGCGGGCGGATTGGAACGGCCACTGGCAGTGGTCGATCGGAACGGCCGGTCGGACGCCCGATCCGAACGGGCGGGCGGACCTGTCGGCCGGAGCGAACGGCGGGTGCCGGGGCCTTCTCCGAAGCTGCCGGCGTTCCGGATTGGTCCCGCGGCGAATTTCCCCCGAACCGGGGAATCCCCGAACTCCGACCAATCCGTGCCCGCCCCGGCGCCGGATTCCCCGTGTGAGCCGGAAAACGAGGAGTTCGACAACCGCCCCCGGGCGTACGGCAGGTGCCCCGAACGGGCCCGCCCTTTCGTTCTCCACGGAATTCCCGCTCGAAAACCACGGCATTTGCCGGCCTGCGCCGCGAATGCCGCTTCGTTCCGACAGGAGAACCTCATGAGCATGCGTATCCGTCACGTCGCGGTCGCCTTCGCCACTGCCGCTGTACTGCCGATCGCCCTGACGGCGTGTTCCAGCGACAGCAAGGACAGCGACGCGTCGAGTTCGGCGAAGGCCTCGGCCTCCGCGCCGGCCTCGGACGACGCCTCCACCGGTTCGTCGGGCATGGCGGGCAGCTCCGACGAACCGTTCGGCCCGGGCTGCGCCTCGGTCCCCAAGGACGGCGCGGGCTCCTTCGACGGCATGGCCAAGGACCCGGTGGCGACCGCCGCGTCGAACAACCCGGCGCTGTCGACCCTGGTGACGGCCGTGAAGAAGGCCGGCCTCGTGGACACGCTGAACAACGCGGAGAACATCACCGTGTTCGCGCCGACGA
The DNA here is from genome assembly GCF_040703595.1 of Streptomyces sp. NPDC007084. NCBI lineage: Bacteria > Bacillati > Actinomycetota > Actinomycetes > Kitasatosporales > Streptomycetaceae > Streptomyces > Streptomyces sp. NPDC007084. The sequence goes on along the minus strand of NZ_JBEYFY010000005.1, from coordinate 185,747 downwards.
ACGACGCGTTCGCGAAGATTCCGAAGGCGACCCTCGACAAGGTTCTCGCCGACAAGGCACAGCTCACGAAGATCCTGACCTACCACGTCGTGGGCCAGAAGCTGACTCCGAAGGACCTGGAGAAGGGTTCGTACGACACGCTGGAGAAGAGCAAGCTGACGACCAGCGGTTCGGGGGAGTCGTACACCGTGAACGACTCCGCCAAGGTGGTGTGCGGCAATGTGAAGACCGCCAACGCCAACGTCTACATCATCGACACCGTCCTGATGCCCAAGAGCTGACACGGCGTCGCGGCGGCCCCGCGGGAGACGGCCACGGGGCCGCGAGGACCTTCCAGGACCTTCCGGTGGCGGGCAAAGACTTCCTGCGGCGGGCAGGAAAAGGGGAGTGACCGGGACACGCGTCCGTCCCGGTCACTCCCCGCCTCCATGCCGGTAGCCCGGCTGGGCGCCGTGCCCGGTGCTGAGCGCCGGCACGCTCCCCCGAGACCGGTGACGGTGGCCGGAGGCGTTACCCGGCCCCGGTGGCCGTGAGGGTGACGGTGGGTCGGGCCGAGTTGCTACACCAGCCCCGTCACCGTCACCCGTACCGACGCCTTGCCGTCCGGGAGCAGGACCGCCAGCGACTCCTCCACGGCCTGGCGGGTGGCGCGGGCCACGTCCACGCTGCGGCGCTCCTTGCGCGCCACGATCCGCACGTCCACCTCCCACGGCTCCGACTCCTCGCGGCGCGTCACCCGGATCCCCGCCGTACGCGCGCCGGGCCGCGCGGGCTCCGCGCCCGTGCGCGAGCGCAGCAGGTCGGTGAGGCCCGGCTTCAGGAACGCGACCCCCGGCACGTCGAGCACCGTGCGGGCCAGCGCCTCCGTCAGCGTGTCGTGCGCGGCGTACCGCGTCATCGGTCCCGGCCTTCCTCGAAGTCGGCCACGGGGCCGAGCAGATCGGTGATACGGATGTCCACGGCCGTCACGTCCATCCCCAGCCGGACGCGCGCCGTGTCGAGCACCTGGTCCCGCACCTGTTCGGCGAGGTGGTCCAGCGCGGCGCCGGGGGGCGCGACGATGTCCAGCCGCACGTCCAGCCCGGCGACACCGCCCGACACGGACGGCTCGCGCGGGACGATCCGGCACGAGCCCGCCCGGACCCCGGCGACCGTCTCCCCGGCGGTGCGCAGCGCCCGGGCCGCCACCGCCTCCATGATCCACAGATCCTCGGCAGGCTCGCCGAGCGGAAGCGGTCTGCCCGGCCGCAGTTCGACCCTGACCACCTCCATCACCCGGCGCGTCAGGGGAGTGACGTCGTACGAGGCGACGGCGTCCGTCTCCTCGCGCAGGCTGCCGACGAGGGACTCCAGCCGGGTCCATTCGCCGAGCGCACGACCGCAGTGCGGGCACTGCTCCCCATGGGCGTCAGAACGGCCGGGGTCCTCCGCGATCTCCCAGACCTCGGAGAGCGGGCGGCCGCACGGCAGCAGTTCGTCGTCCTCGTCGGGAACGAGCCGGCGGTCCGGCGGACCGGAGTGGTGGGTCATCGCCAAGCCCCCATCGCTTGTGTCAGTCGGTGTCGTGCGCGGAAGACGCGGGCGCGGACCGCCTGCTGGCTGATTCCGACGGTGTCCGCGATGAACTCGTAGGAGCGGCCGTCCAGTTCGCGCAGCACCCAGCAGGTCCGCTGTTCCGCGGAGAGGTCGGCGAGCGCGGTCTGCAGCGCGTCGAGCGCCGCCCGGGACTCCGCCAGCCGGGCGGGCGAGGCGACGTGCTCCGGGGCCGCGACCTCCGCGACCGTGTCGAGGCCGCTCTCCGGCCGCCTGGCCCGCAGCACGTTGAGACAGCGATGGGTGACGATCCGGTATATCCAGGTGCCGAACGAGGACCTGCCCTGGAACTCGGGCAGCTTGCGCCACGCGCTCACGAAGGCGTCCTGCACGGCGTCCTCGGCCTCCGAACGGCTGCCGAGCAGCCGCGCGGCCAGCCCCACCAGGCGCGGGGCATGCCGGCGTACGAGCGCCTCGAAGGCTTCCTCGTCGCCCTCGGCCGCCCGGGCGGCCAGCAGCGCGTCCTCGGTCGCGACGTCCGCCGGCTCGGTGATCTGTGTCTGGGCCCCCGGCACTCGGTGGCTCCTCTCGCTTGCCTCTGCGGGTTGGACACACCTGCGCGGTTGTCTGTTACGCACCCGATGCGCCCGTGGATGCGCCCGCACCCTCCTCCTTTCCGCCGAGCCCGGACGCACTCCGGAAAAAGAACGCGCGCCGGCGGCGTAACAGAACGGCCCGCGGCGGGTCTCTCGTGGTGAAGGCGGTCCACAGCGACCGAAGACACAGCGACCGAAGACACACAGCGACTGAAGTGGGAGATCGTCATGACTACCCAGCAGACGGCACCGGAGGCCCGCCGCGAGGCCGACTCCTCCCGTCCCGAGTCCGCCCCGTCCGGGCGGCTGACCGGCCCCGCCGGTGTCACCGGATCGACCACGCTGAGCGGCGGTCTGTCCGGCGCGGGCGCACCGGCCGACAGCCGGGGCAAGACGTCCATCGCCGACGTCGTCGTCGTGAAGATCGCCGGTATCGCGGCGCGCGAGATCCCGGGTGTGTACGACATGGGCGGCGGCCTGTCCCGCACGATCGGCGCGGTGCGCGACCGCGTACCCGGCGGCCGTCCGAACGTGGGACGCGGAGTCAAGGTCGAGGTCGGCGAGCGCCAGACCGCGATCGACCTCGACCTGGTGGTCGAGTACGGGGTGCCCATCACGGACGTCGCGCGTGACGTCCGGGAGAACGTGGTCTCCGCGGTGGAGCGCATCACCGGACTGGAGGTCGTGGAGGTGAACGTCACGGTCAACGACGTACATCTTCCCGAGGAAGAGGGCGAGGAGGCGTACGGGGACTCGCGCGTGGAATGAGAGCCCCGATCGGCCCCTGTCCGGACCCGGGTCGAAAGCGCCGGCCCGGCCGGCGGTGAGAGGTGAGGAATGAGCAGAGCAATCGTCGGCATGTTCGCGGGCATGGCCCTGGCGTTCGCCGGCTACTTCGGCGGATTCGGCGCGTTCCTGCTGGTGGCGGCTCTCGGCGCCGTCGGATACGCCGTGGGCCGCTACCTGGAGGGCGGAGCCCGTCGTGAGGACCTGCGGGTCCTCTTCGAGCGGAGGAACCGATGACGGCACCGGCGGTGCGCGGTACCACCACCGTCTCGGAGAAGGCCGTGCGCAAGATCGCCGAGCGCGCGGCCTCCGAGGCCCTCCCCGATCACGTACGTCCGACGGCCCGGGGTTCGGCGGCCGTGCGCGGCCGGCGGGCCGCGGTCTCCCTCGGCGTCACCCTGCCCTACCCGGCGCCGCTCGCCGCGACCGCCGAGCGCGTGCAGCGGCATGTCACGGACCGGACGGGCCGGCTCACCGGACTCCAGCTCGGGCCCGCGCGGGTCACCGTGACCGGGCTCGCCGGCCCGGCGCGGCCGTCCGCGCCGACGCTGGTGAAGCCCGCGCTGACCGGCCCGGCGCCACGGCGCCCGTGGTCGGCGCGGCGCGTTCCGGCCGTGTGCCTCGCCCTCGTCGCGGCCCTCGCCTGCGGCGCGGTGGCCGTCGACGTACTGCGGGTCCACCTCGCCGGACAGCAGGCCGCCGCCTGGCGGACCGACCTGCTGGACACACTGGAGCGCCGGGGGCCTGCGGACCTTCCGGTCCTCTTCGGGCTCGTTCTCGCGGTCGCCGGTCTGTGGCTCTGCGCGCTCGCCCTGACGCCGGGCCGGCGCGGCCTGTTGAGCGCGGCCACACCGGGCCTGAACGCGGCCGTGGACCGCACGGCGGTCGCGTCGGTGATCCGCGAGGCGGTCGCGGACGTCCCCGGTATCGACCAGGTCCGGGTACGCGTCGGCCGCCGACGCGCCCGCGTCCGGGCAGCCCTGGCCTTCGGCGAACGGGACGGCGCGGCCCAGGCCGTGGTCGCCGCCGCCCACCGGGCCCTGGACGACTGCGTGTTGCGCCGGGCTCCGCGCCTGCGCGTCTCCGTACGGCCCACACCGGCCTGGCAGCCCCCGGGCACGGAACCCGGCAGACCGGTAGGTGCGCCGCCGGAGTTCCGGACGGGCGAAGCCGTACCCGATGAGTACCGAGCGCCCGAGCCCGCGTCGCCCGTGGGGCCCAGATCCGCGGAGCAGTTCCCTGCCGCGCCGTGGATCGCTGAGGCGGCCCGGGACGCGGCACCGGCGGACCGCGCCGAGCCCGTCCGACCCGCAGGAAGCGAGGCGTGATGGAACAGCCGTCCGGCACGGTCAACCGTGCCGTCCTGGCCGTAGCGGGACTCGCCCTGCTCGCGGCCGGCGTCTGGTCGGCGACCGCCGGCCCGTCCGTGGCCGACCGGCTGCCGGGGTGGTGGCCGAAGGCGGACGCCGACGCCGTGTGGGTCTCCGCCTCCCAGGTGGCCGGCCTGCGCGACCACACCTGGTGGATTCCCGTCGTTGTCGCCGCGACGGTGCTCGCCGCGCTGCTCTGCCTCCTGTGGGCGGCGAGCCGGCTGCGCGGCGGGACCAGTCCGCGCCTCACCCTCACCTCCCGGGGCGCCGTCCTGCGCACCCGGGCGCTCGCCGACATGCTCACCCGGCGCACCTCCGCCGTCCCCGGCGTCGCCCACAGCCGCGTCGCCGTCCGCGCCCGCCGCGGCCGGCTGTACGTCCGCGCCCACGTCCGGCTCGCCCCGGACACCGCACCGAACGGAGTTCTCTTGACCCTGGCCGCGCTCGTCGAGGAAGCACGGGCCGCGGCCGCCCCGTGCCGGGTCCTCACCCACGTACGGATCAGCAGCCGTTCGCACCGGACCGCGCATGTCCGCTGAGTCCGGACCCAACAGCGCGATCGACACGGTGCGGCCCGCCGCGCTGTGCGGCACCCGCCGCAGGCTGCCCGCCCTGTGGTGGCCGGCCCTGCGGCGCACCCCGGTGTCGATGTGGAACGACGACGTCTCCGACTGGGCCGCCGCCCTGACCTACTACGCGACCCTGGCGGTGCTGCCGGCCATGCTCGTCATGGTCGTCGCCTTCGGCCTGATCAGCCCCGACACCGCCGAGCAGTTCATCGCCCACGTCACCGCCTACGCGCCCGCCCAGTCCGGGGCCGAACTGCACCAGGCGCTGGGGGAGATGCTGCGGCAGCGCTCGGCGGCCTGGACCCTGCTCGTCGCGGGCGCGGCCAGCGCGCTCTGGTCGGCCTCCAGCTATCTCGCGGTGTTCCGCCGCGCCCTGCACCGGATGCACGAGGTGGCGGACAGCCGCTCGGCCTGGCGCACCGCGCACCGGCTGGTGCTGACCGCGCTGGCACTGCTCGGCCTGCTCGTCGTGAGCGCCCTCGTGCTGCTGCTGACCGGCCCCGTGGCGGAGGCCATCGGGCGTGTCGTCGGCATCGACGGCCAGGTGGCGGTGGCCTGGGGCCTGCTCCGCTGGCCCCTGCTGCTGTGCCTGGTCGCCCTGTTGGTCGTCGTCGTCTTCCACACGGGCCCCCGGGTCGCCCGGCGCCGCCGCTACAGCCTGCCCGGCGGCGTCCTCGCCGCGTTCCTCTGGCTGGTCGTCTCCGCCGGATTCGCCGTCTACGCCTCCACGTTCGGCAGCTACAGCCGGCTCTACGGCTCGCTCGCGGGCCCCGTCGTTTTCCTCGTCTGGCTGTGGCTGTCCAACCTCGCGCTCCTGGCCGGCGCCCAGTTCGCCGCCGAGCTGAGCGAGGCCGCGACGAGCCAGGAGAACGCAACAGTTTGAGATCCGAAGGTTTGTCCAGGCCTATTCGGCGCACACGGACTGTGGACATCAATTCTGTAGGGACGGTGGAGGAACTGTGGGCATCATCGCGTGGATTCTGATCGGGTTGCTTGCCGGCGCCATCGCCAAGCTGCTCCTGCCGGGCAAGGACCCGGGCGGCATCATCGTCACCATGCTGATCGGCATCGCCGGCGGCCTGCTGGGCGGCTGGCTCGGCAAGGTCATCTTCAACGTGGACTCGATTGACGGGTTCTTCGACCTGTCGACGTGGATCGCCGCCATCGTCGGATCGCTGATCCTGCTGGTTCTGTACCGCGTGCTGACCGGCAACCGCCGTTCGCACCGGCACGCCTAGGAGTTCGCACTCCCACGACGCGTCATGACTCACGGCTCGGGGCCGGCACCGGAAACTTCCGGATGCCGGCCCCGAGCCGTTTCCGTTTCAACGGCGGCTCCGGAAAGCAGGGTTGGCGCATTCCTGGGAGCATGCGCCTCCGGCGGCCGAGGCGCCCTCCCCGTCCGCCATATGACCTGCGATGATCGTCGGACACCGTGTGCCCCGTCCGGACACCCGCCCCGGCCCGCCCGAGCGCCTTCCGGGCCGGCCCACGCGGGGCGCGCCACCGCCCGTGAGGAGTCCGAGTGACGTACGACGTCGGCGCGCTGCGCGCCGAGATCCCCGCCCTGCAGTCCGGTGTCGCCCACTTCGACGGGCCGGGCGGAACGCAGACCCCGGCCCGGGTCGCCCGGGAGGTCGCCGACGCGCTCACCGGCCCACTGTCGATCCGGGGAAGCCTGACGCCGGGGGAGACGAACGCGGAGACCCGCGTCCGGGAGTTCCGGCGGGCGATGGCCGACCTGGTGGGCGGCGATCCCTCCGGTGTCGTCTTCGGCCGCAGCGCCACCCAGCTCACGTACGACTTCGCCCACACCCTCGCGAAGGACTGGGCGCCCGGTGACGAGGTCGTGGTCAGCCGGCTCGACCACGACGCGAACATCCGCCCCTGGATCCAGGCCGCGGCACGGGCCGAAGCCGTGGTGCGCTGGGCCGACTTCGACCCGGCGACGGGCGAACTCCCGCCCTCGGCCGTGGGCGACCTGCTGACCGACCGCACCCGGCTCGTCGCCGTGACCGCCGCCTCCAACCTGATCGGCACGATCCCCGACGTCGCCGCGATCGCGCGGCTCGTCCACCGCCACCCGCGGGCCCTGCTCCTCGTGGACGGGGTGCACTACGCCGCCCACGCCTCCGTGGACCTCGCCACGCTCGGCGCGGACTTCTTCGTGTGCTCGCCCTACAAGTTCCTCGGCCCCCACCACGGCGTCCTGGTCGCCGCCCCCGAACTGCTGGAGGGGCTGCGGCCGGACAAACTGCTGCCGTCCACCGACGCCGTGCCCGAGCGCTTCGAACTCGGCACCCTGCCCTACGAGGTGCTCGCCGGTACCACCGCCGCCGTCGATCTGCTCGCCGGGCTCGCACCGGAGGCGACGGGCGATCGCCGCGACCGGCTGCGGGCCGCGTTCACGGCCGTCGAGCGCCACGAGGACGCGCTGCGCGGCGAGGTGGAGGCGGGCCTCGCCGAACTGCCCGGCGTGACCGTCCACTCCCGGGCGGCCCGACGCACCCCCACCCTGCTGCTGACCTTCGAGGGCCGGGACACGGCCGACGCCTACCGGTTCCTGGCGGCCCGAGGCGTGCACGCGCCCGCCGGTTCGTTCTACGCCCTGGAGGCGTCCCGCCACCTCGGCCTCGGCGACACCGGCGGGCTCCGGGTGGGCCTGTCGCCCTACAACGACAAGGACGACGTGGCGCGGCTGTTGGAGGGGCTGGCCGCGTTCCTGCGGTCCTCGTGACGGGGAGCGGGCCCCGGGGCGTGGCCTGACGCCGGTGTCGCACGTCTCACCGCCGTCACCGCCGCCATCGTCGCCGTCACGGGTGTTGCCGGTCTCGCGGGTGTCGGCGGTGTCGCGCGGCCGGCGCGTCAGTTCTCCCGTGCGGAGATCAGGCGCAGCGCGTCGGCCAGGTGACGGGGGCGCAGGAGGCCCGGCGCCGACCGCCGGCCCCAGCCCGGTCCGCTCAACAGGACCTGGCTCCGCGTCCGCGCGCCCCGGACACCCCAGCGGATGGCGCCGATGTGCCGGGCCAGCGGCAGGTTCGCCGTGTCCGAGGACTGCGACCACAGCACCACCGCGGACGGACCGACCCGGTGGAACGCCGTCATCAGCGCTTCCGGCGGCACGGCTCCGCCGAGCATGAGGACGGGAACCCCGCGTTCCGCCAGGGCCGCGTTCAGCGCCTCCAGCGGCAGGGTGTGCGGCTCGCCGGGAAGACAGGCGAGCAGGACGGGGGAGGCCGCCGCGTCCCGGCCGTGGCCCGCGGCGGACACGTACACGTGCCGCAGGGTGGCGGACACATGCCAGGACAGCAGGTGCTCGACCTCGACGTACCGGTCGCCCGACGACTCCCACTTGCGCCCCACCGCGCGCAGGGTGGGCACCATCACCTCCTCCCACGCCTTGGCCAGCCCGTGCGTACGGACCGCCGCTGTCAACTGCTCCTGGACGGCGAACGCGTCCAGACGTACGGCGGCCCGGGCGAGGCCCCGGCACTCCTGGCGTACGTCGCCGAGCGGGAGCCCGGTGGCCGACCGCGAGGCCTGGGGCCGCGAGCGCGGAGGAGCGGCCGACGGGCGTTCCGGGAAGCGGACGTCGGCAGGGCCGCGGGCGACCCGGAGCGGGGTGGCGGGTGCGCTGCCGCGGGCCGCCTCCTTCGCGGCGCGCGCGGCCTCGGCGGGCGGCAGGCCGACCGCGGTCAGCCGGCACATCTCCTGGACCATGGCCACGTCCTCCGGGGCCCAGCGGCGGTGCCGGCCGTCCGGGCGCACGGCAGGCCCCAGCCCGTACCGCCGGTCCCAGGAGCGCAGCGTCGTGGGGGACACGCCGAGCTTTCTGGCCAGGAAGCCGGTGGTCACACCGGCGTCGCCGCTTTCGCCGCTTTCGCCGCTTTCGCCGTTCTCGGCGCTGTCGGCGTTCTCGGTGTCCGCGTCCTCGCGGGCGCTCAGCGCCATGCCCGGACCCCTGTCGGGCCGATGGAGACGGATGCGGTTGCGGTTGCGCATGCAGATGCGGATGCGGAGGGGTTGGCGCGGTCTGCGGGAGTGGCCCGGTCGGGAGCGACGGGCTTCCGGGGAGGGCGGCAGCAGGTCATGACAGGGGCTCGCCTCGCTTCCGAAGCCGTCCGGGCCCGGCCGAAGCGCCGGGCTCACCCCTCCTTCGGGCCGGGGGCGGCGGACGGATGCGGTGCGGCTCCCGGGGTTCGCGCCCTGTGAAGACCCGGGTTCGTGCGCGGCGGGGTCCCGAATTCACGCACGGCGGAGCGTCCTCCCCGGAGAGCGCGCCGGCTCACCGGGGAGGACGCTCCGCCGTGCGTCAGAGTCCGCTGATCCGGACGCTTCGCCGTGCGTCAGAGTCCGCTGATCCGGGCCACGAAGAAGCCCGCGATGATCAGCGAGCCGAGGACGATCAGCCCGAGCCACAGATACGGGTGTTCCCACATCCCGCCGTCCGGCCGTTCCTGATGCGCCTCGGCGATGGAGCCCTCGACGGGCGGGGTCTCTCCTGGTGGTACGAGTGGATGTGCCATCTCTCCACCGTCCGCCCGAACGGGTGAGGGCGCATCTTCGCGGCCAGCCCCCCGGCACCGTCCGGGGGCCCCGTTACGGCCAGGGCGCCCGAGTCGTCCGATGAACGTCCTTCGGCCAGAGCCCCCGGGAGGCCAGTGCACTCCCGTCCGCCGGGACCCCCGACGTCCATGAGCGACCACGCGGCCGTCCGGCGAGTGGCCTCAAGGACCGTGCCCGGAGCTGTCCAGGAGATGCCGCAGCACCGTCTCCGGGTCGGAGAGCGCCGAGCGCAGCAGCGCCTCCTCGTATCCCTCGTCGCCCAGCAGGGAACGGGCCGTGTCCTCGTAACGCTCGCGGACCGGCCCCAGCTCGGGAGTGCCGCGCTGCGGATGGCCGACCGCGCTCCAGTACGTCTCCCCGGCGCCGAACGCCGCGACCGCCCGTTCGCCCGCGCCCTGGGCGGCCAGCGCGGAGGCCAGCAGGTCCAGGCCGAGTGCCAGGCCGAAGCTGTCGCCGATCCGGCGTTTGCCGTCCAGCATCGACAGGGCGTGCGAGGTGGCGTCGTCGGCGCGGTCTTCGAAGAGGGAGATGAGCGCCAACTGGTAGTCGGCGTAGGAGCGGGTCCACCACTCGCCGCGCTCGACGCACCCGTTCCGCAGATCCCGCGCCTCCCAGCGGGCCTCGGCGAGCAGTCCCTCCGCCGTCAGCGCGAACACCCGGACCAGGTGGCACTGGAGATGCGCCGCCGAGGTGAACGCCGTCCCGCCCGCGCCCCGCAGAGCCTCGTCCACGCGGTGCCGGGCCGTCATGGGCCGGCCCTGGAGGAGATGGGCCAGACCCAGCAGGTACGTCGCGCGCAGCGTCCCCTCCAGGTCGTCCTGGAGGTCCGCGCGGCGCCGGCAGTACTCGGCGAGCTGCCGCGCCGGCTCGTGCTCTCCGCGCAGCACACGGGTCACACCGAGGGCCCACAGCGCCCGCGTCCGCTCCGGGCCGGACGCGTCGGACAGCGCGAGGGCGTCCTCCAGATAGGTCGCGGCCTCCCGTAGATGACCGCAGCAGCTCCACGGGAAGCCGAGCAGCCCGATCAGGTCGAGGGCCGTGTCGGGGCGGTCGTCCAGGAGATGGTCGAGTGCGGCGCACAGGTCGGCGTGCGCCGAGCCGAGCCGCGCGTACCAGTGGGCCTGCTGTTCGCCGAGCCAGTGCTCGTGGGAGGCGCGGGCCATCGCAAGGAAGTGGTCCGCGTGCCGCCGCGACAACTCGGCCTGCTCGCCGAGTTGTTCGAGCCACATCGTGCCGTACTCCCGCACTGTGTCCAGCATCCGGTAGGCGGAACCCGGCCGTGTCAGGACCGACTTGCGGGACAGCCCGGCAAGGGCCTGGCCGACGGCCTCGGGGGAGAGGGGGCCGCCCGCGCAGACGGCACGGACCGTGTCCTCGTCCACCTCGCCCCGGAACACCGACATCCGCGCCCACAGCAGGCGTTCGGCGGGCGTGCACAGTTCGTGGCTCCAGCCGACCGTCGTCCGTACGGCACGGTGCCGTGGCGGTCCGGCGGGAACGGTCTCGGCCGTGATGTCCAGCCGCGGGCCCAGTTCGAGGTCGATCTCCGCGACCGCGCGCTGCGTCAGTTGGCCCGCGATCAGCTCCACCGCCAGCGGCATGCCTTCGAGCCGCCGGCACAGCCGGGCCACGGTCACCATGTCCACCGGGGCCGACACCGGGGTGCCCGCCGCCGCGGCCCGCCGGCAGAACATCTCGACGGCGTCCGTCGCGGGCGGCAGCGGACCGACGGCGACGAGGTGTTCACCGGGTATGCCGAGCGGCTCCCTGCTGGTCGCGAGGACGGTCAACCGGGGGCAGGACAGCACCAGTTGGGCCACCATGCGACGGCACGGCCCGACCAGGTGCTCGCAGGAGTCCAGCACGAGCAGGACGTCCTTGTCGGACAGCCAGCCGGCGAGGGAGTCCAGCGCCATGTTCGTCGTGTGGTCGGAGAAGTCCACCGCGTCCGCCACGGTGGCCGTGAGCAGCCGGTCGTCCTGGAGCGGCCAGAGGTCCGCCCAGGCCACCCCGCCCCCGCTCGCGCCGAGCAGCTGGTCCGCCGCGTGGAGCGCCAGCCGGCTCTTGCCGACGCCCCCGGCGCCGGTCAGAGTGACGACGCGGTGCTCGTGCAACGCCTTTGCGAGATGGGCGAGTTCGTCTCCGCGTCCGACGAAGTCGGGGGGAACGGCCGGCAGGTTTCTCAACACGCGCTCAGTCTTCCGGCCTCGGACCCACCACGGCACGGACTTCGCAGACTTGGGCCCCGGATTCCGTAGAGGAGGGGGAGATGTGCCGGGATGGGGCAGCCCGTGGGAGCGGGGAGGCGTCCGGGGACGGGGAGACGCGCCGGTTTTGAGAGGCCCGCCGGTTCCGAGAGGCTCGCCGGTTCCGAGAGGCGCGCCGGTCCGGAGAGGTCCGCCGGTTTGACGGGGCGCGCCGGGGTAGAGAGACGCGCCGGGGCGGGCGCGTCGACGCGGTTCCCGTTCACGCGGCGGAGGCGGGGGCGGGCGCCGAGACCGTCTGCCGGGACGGCGTCAGCGCCCAGCGGACGACCGAGGTGATCGCGGAGCCGAGCGGGCGGACGCACACACTGTCGACCAACGGCAGCCGTGGCAGCCGCAGTTCGGCCGCGGCCCAGGAGGGCAGCAGGGACACCGCGTTCGCCGCGAGCACCCCGTACGGCAGGCGAACGGCCAGCGGGACCGGCGGGTTCAGCAGGAGGAACCGCGCCGCCTCCCGCGCTTCCGGGGTGGCGCGCACCTCGGCGCGGTAGGAGGCGAGGCGCGCGTCGAGTTCGGCGAGGGTCGTCGGCGGGTCGGCCACGCCCAGCGCGTTGGCGACACGGGCGGCGTCGGAGACATAGCCGTCGCACTCCGCGTCCGACAACGGGTGCAGTCCGTAGCGCTGGTGGGCGCGCAGGAAACTGTCGACCTCGGCGACATGCACCCAGCCGAGCAGGTGGGGGTCCGACGCGTGGTACGGCGTGCCCTCCGAGGTCACCCCGCGCACGCGCTCGTGTACGGCGCGGACCCGGTCGCAGGCATCCTGGGCGCTCTCGGCGGTCCCGTACGTCGTCGTCGCGAGGAAGGTGCTGGTGCGCTGGAGCCGGCCCCACGGGTCCCCGCGGAACCCCGAGTGCGCGGAAACGGCGGCCATGGCGAGCGGGTGGAGCGACTGGAGCAGCAGCGCGGAGAGGCCGCCGATGAACATGGACGCGTCCCCGTGCACCCTGCGGATGGGCCGGTCCGGGCCGAACCAGCGGGGTCCCGGCGTGTGGTGGATACGGGCGCGGTTCTCCGGCCCGTCGGGGCCCGCGACGCGGGCGAAGAGCGCGCTGCCCAGCCGCTCCCGCACCGCGGTGATGTCCGGTCCGGTGAGTTTCATGGGACGGGCGGCCTCCCTCCGTGTCGTGCTCCCTCCGTGTCGTGCTCCGGGCGTGTCGTGCTCCGGGCGTGTCGTGCTCCGGGCGTGTCGTGCTCCGGGCGGGCCCGTGACGTACGGCGTGCCGGCCCCGGTGCATTCGTCGGTACGCGGCGGATCGGATGCGGCCCGTGCGGACGACTTCCGGTGGCCCGCGCGGACTGGCCGAGGCAGTCTCCAGCATGGCCGAATTCGCCGGGAAAGCCTAGATTGATGCCTACCTCTGCCGGGTCGGGCGGTGCTGAGGGCACCGCGGAGACGACCTGCCCGCGAACGCGCGGCGGCCGACGGAGGGCCTGATGAGTCATGAACTGGCGTGAATCGGCGGCCTGTCGCACCGAGGACCCGGAACTCTTCTTCCCCCTCGGTGAGGACGGCCCGTCCCGAGGACAGATCGAGCAGGCCCGCGCGGTCTGCCACCGTTGCTCGGTGATCCACGCGTGCGCGAGCTGGGCGCTGCTGAACGCGGAGTACGACGGGGTGTGGGGCGGCATGACAGCGTCCGAACGCCGGGGCCTCATCCTCGGGCGCGCTGCCAGGCGTCACGGGACGTGACCGGCCGAGGACTGCGTGGGTGCTCGGTGACGCCGCATCCGGGCGTCGAGCACGGGCCGAATAGCCAGACGAACCTGGACGGTCCGGAGAGAAACCGGGCCACGGGAGTCGCGGTATCGAGACGGCAGTCGCGGCATGCGGCATGCGGCATCGAGGCGGTAGCCGTGGCATTCGGACGGGAGGTGTGGCGTGGAGGCCAGGGGCGCGCGGACGCCGGTCCCAGGCGTGAGCGGAGTACTCGGCGTGAGCGGAGTACTCGGCTCCACTCTGACGGCGTGCCCGGCGTGCCCGGCGTGCCCGGCGCGTGCGGGTGCGAGTGCCGATGTGCTCTCGGCCGGTGCCCGTCCGGTGCGGCCGGCCGCCGGCGCGACCCTCGACGTGATCCGGTAACCGGGAGAGCGGGGAGCCATGGTGTCCGGCGGAGGAGTGTCCCGACAGCACCACCGCGGCACGCGGCCCGTCGAGCCGGTCACCCCGCTCGCGCCGCGGCCGGTACGGCGGACGCTGTTCCGGCAGAACTGGCGTGACCTGGTGTTCCTGCACTGGCCGGCGGACCCCTTCCAGGTGGCCGGATTGCTGCCGCCCGGCACCGTCCCCGACCTGCGCAACGGCCGCACGTACGTCGGCCTGGTCTTCTTCAGGCTGCGCGACCTCACCTTCGGCGGCACCCCTCCCGTCCCGTACTTCGGCTCCTTCGACGAGGTCAACGTCCGGCTCTACAGCCGGGACGCCCAGGGCCGACGGGGTGTGGTGTTCCGCTCGCTGGAGTGCGACCGGCTGCTGCCCGTACTGGCGGCCGACGCGTCCTTCCGCCTCCCGTACCGGTGGTCGCGCATCCGCAGTCAGTGGTTCGACACCCGGCTGCTCTACCGCACCAGTCGTCGCGGGACCCCGGAGGCGCAGGCGCGGGTATGGCTCGACGTCGGCACCGACCCCGTCCTGCCGGACCCCGTCGAGCAGTTCCTCACCAACCGCTGGGGACTGCACGGACGGGCCCACGGGCGGTCGTACTACCTGCCGAACACCCACCCGGCGTGGACCTTCCGCCGCTGCTCCCTGCTCGACTGGGACGACTCCCTCATCGCGGCCGCGGGTCTCCCCGAGCCCCGGGACGAGCCGTTCAGCGTGCTCTACGCCCCCGGTGTGCCGGTGCGGTTCGGTACTCCGGTGACGCTGCCCGGGACGTGAGGGCGGCGCCGGGGCGGCCTGGTGACGCCGCCGCCTGGCGGGTGCGGGCGGCTCGGCAGGCCGGTGACCTTGCCGGGGGTGCGAGCGTGACCTTGCCGGGGGTGCGAGCGCGACCCGGCCCAATGCGATGCAAAGTCGATGCAAGTTGCCGCCGTGCATCGGTGTTGCGGATGGTGGCAGAGCCGGAACGCGGATGCGTACCGCGCCCGGCATGCCCGACGCCTTCGGGACGGTACGGCCCCACGAGTGGCCGCCCGCCCCGGGGCAGGACGCAACCGCACGGTCCGAGGAGCAGTCGCCATGACCGCACAGCAGACCACCCAGGAGCCGCCGCACGCCGCTCCGTGGACGGCTCCGGTACGGGAGCCGCTCGACGACGGGGAACTCGCCACCGCCTTCGTCCGGGGCGACGAACAGGCCCTCGCCGCCGCCTACCACCGCTGGGGACGTCTGGTGTACACGCTGGCCCGGCGCTCCCTCGGGGACGCGGCCGAGGCGGAGGACGTCACCCAGGTCGTTTTCCTCGCCGCCTGGCGCGGGAGGACCGGATACGCCCCCGAGCGCGGGGCCCTCGCGGCCTGGTTCGTCGGAATCACCCGGCGCAAGATCGCCGACGCCCTGTCCGCCCGGACCCGCCGGGCCGATCTCGTGGCGGCGGCCGGAGCCGTGATGGCGCTCCGCACGCAGGACCGGGCCGGGGAGCCGGACGCGGTCCTGGACCGGGTACTCGTCGGGCACGAACTGTCGAAACTCCCGCCCGCCCAGCGGCGCGTGCTCAGCCTCGCCTTTTACGACGACCTCACCCAGACCCAGATCGCCCAGGTCACCGGCCTGCCCCTGGGAACGGTCAAGAGCCACGCCCGCCGCGGGCTGCACGGACTGAGCCGCTGCCTCCAGGACGCCCGCGGGGACGGGCTGCGCGCGTGAGGTGAACGGGGGAGGGCGCGGCCACGGGCGCGTCCGCGAGGTTCGTGCATCCGTCGGGTCGGCCGACGCTGAAGCACGGGCGAGGGGCGGATGCCCGGGAGGTGTCCACGTGGCGGCTCGGTAGCTGAAGAGGTGGGCCATGACCGATGCTCGGTCGACCGAGACCGAAGCCTGGTCGACGGGCAGCGGCGCCCGGTTGGCCGCAACCGCGGCCCGGTTGCCGGGGACCGGCGCCCGCCCGGCGGGGACCGACAGCCGGCTGGAGGCGGCAAACGCCCGGCTGGCGGCGACAAACGCCAGGCTGGCGGCGAGGGACGCCCGGCTGGAGGCGACGAACGCCCGGCTGGCGGCG
Source organism: Streptomyces sp. NPDC007084 (assembly GCF_040703595.1). Taxonomy (NCBI): domain Bacteria; kingdom Bacillati; phylum Actinomycetota; class Actinomycetes; order Kitasatosporales; family Streptomycetaceae; genus Streptomyces; species Streptomyces sp. NPDC007084. The sequence continues at coordinate 169,903 of NZ_JBEYFY010000005.1, read as the reverse complement.
ACCGATGCCGGGCCGGCGGCGATGGACGACCGGCTGACGTGGACCGATGCCGGAGCGACGGGTCATCTCTCGGCCGACGACCTCGCCCGGCACGTCCTCGACGGGCCGCGTTCCCCCTGGCAGCCGCCGGCCCGGTCGCACCCGGCGACCCTGTCGCACCTGCCGACCCCGTCACGCCCGCCGACCCCGTCGAACCCGCCGACCCCGTCGCACCCCTCGAATCGCTCGTACCCCGAGGGACTGGCTCACCTCCGGCACTGCGTCCCCTGCCGCGAACGGCTCCAGGCTTTCGATCGCGTCGGCGCGGCGATCCGCGCCGGATACCCCGGTGAACCTCTCGTGAGTCCGCCCGCCCGGGTGTGGGAGGCGATTCTCGCCGAGGTCCGCGCCGAGCGGCCCGCCGGATCCGACGCCCCTGTGTGAAGGCCTACAGCGAGAGGCGGGTGCCCCAGCCCTCCGCGACGGCCACGGCGTGGGCGACCTGGGCGGCGGCGACATCGAGCGCCGCGTGACCGGTCGACTTGAACAGGGTGAGTTCGTCCTCGTCGCGGCGGCCGGGCAGCTCGCCGGAGAGGACCGCGCCCAGCGGGGTCACCGACCGCTCGGGCGGCAGGCCCTGCAACTCGTGGGCGCCGGACGGCGGCGGGGTCGTGGCGGCGCCCGGCCATTCGGCGAAGAGAGTGGCGTCACGGACGGTCGCCGCGTCCAGTTCGGGTCCGTGGGAACCGCCCACCGAGCTGATGTGCGCGCCGGGGGCGAGCCAGTCACGGTCGATGACAGGGCGTACGGCTCCAGTGCAGCAGAACACCGTCCCGGCCGCGCGTACGGCGTCCTCGATGCCGAGCGCGGCCCGGCCCGACGGGTGCGCTGCCGCCACGCTCGCCGCGCGCCCAGGGTCGCGGCCCGCCACCCGGACCGGGGTCTTCGGGGCAAGCGCCGCGAGCAGGGACACCTGGGCGCGTGCCTGGGCGCCGGTCCCGACCACGGCGACAGGTCCGCCGTCCGTACGGGCCAGGGCTCGGGCACTGAGAGTGGCGCTCGCGGCGGTGCGGACCTCGGTGAGCGGTCCGGCGTCCATCAGGGCCAGCGGGTGCCCGTCCGCCTCGTCGAAGAGCGCGACGATGCCCAGGTGACTGCTGCGGCCGGGTCGTTCGGGGTCGGCGAACACGGAGACGAGTTTGGCGGCGAGCCCGAGGCCGGGCACGTGACCGGGCATCGCGCCGAGCAGGCCGCCCGGAGCGTGCGCCGCGATGCGCGGAGGCGCGGAGACCTGGTCCCGGGCGACCGCGACCAGCGCCGTGGCCACGGCGTCCATCACCCGGGCCGGGTCGAGCGCGGCCCGGGTCTGCCCGCCGTCGAGAAAACGGATCTCGCTCATGCCGGGCCCTCCGATCGCGGAGAAGCGGCCGATGCCGGTGGGGGTGGGGATGTCGATGGGGATGGGGATCGCGAAGTCGACGCAGCTGCGGCGGCTGCTGTGGACGGTGGTGCCGAGGGTGGTTGTTCCGACGCGGATGCCGGTTCCGAAGCCGCGGCGGTTGACGGAGGGCCGGCGAGGAGCCCGGTCAGCTCGTCCGTCGCCTCACGCACCGCCTCCTGGAGCGCGGCGAGGCGGTGGTCGTCGAACTCCGCGCTCAGACCGACCACGGTCACCGCACACACCGGCGCGCCCGGACGCGGGACGACTGCCCGGCCCAGCGATGCGACGGGCTGTTCGTTGCGTCCGTACTCGACGGCGAAACCGGTGCGGCGAGTGCGCTCGATGTCGGCGAGGAGTCCCTCGGGGCCGTCCAGCGGGTGGCCCTCCGCCTCGGCGACGCGCAGATAGGCGGCCCGCTCGGCCGGTTCGAGGGCGGCTACCAGCGCGAGCGGGCCGGCGAACCGGTGGACGGGCAGGGCCTCGCCCAGAAGCCGGCTGATCATCGCGAGGCGGTCGGGCCGTACGACCTCGATCACCCGGGAGCGGTCGGCCTCCGGCACCTGGAGATTGACCATCATGCCGGTGCGCTCGGACAGCGCGTCGAGCACCGGCCGGGCGAGCGCGCCGAGCGAGTTCCTGGCGGCCGAGGACGACAGGCGCAGCACGGCCGTGCCGGGCAGATAACGGTCGCCGGCGCGCAGCACCCAGCCGCGCCGCACCAGGTCGACGAGGACCCGGTAGGCGGTCGCCCGGTGCAGGCCGACCTCCTCGGCCAGGTCGGTCAGACGCGGCGGCCGGTCCGCGCCCGCCACCGCTTCGACCAGGTCGAGGGCCTTGTCCACCGCACTCCGTGATTCCGCGGGCAACTCCGGCCCCTCCTTGTGATGTCGTCGGACGCGAGCGTACGGTAGCGCATGTTTCAAGAGTCGATACGTCTGTTACATACAGCGTAACAAGTGCGCAAGTGTAGTAGCCGGTAGCGACCGGTAGCGGCGGAGCGGGACGAGCCGAGGCAATGTCGAGGCGAGGCGCGGTCAGGATGAGGTGGAGATGACGGACGAGGTTTCGGGCGCACCGGCGCCGCACGCGCCCGCGGCGGCGGGGACCGTCGCGGTGTACCGCGGCGCGACACTGTTCGACGGGACCGGTCGGCCCGTACGGCCCGGTACGTCGATCGTGGTGGACGGCCCGGTCGTCCGAGCGGTCGGCGACGACGCGACGATCACCGCCCAACTGCCCGCCGACACGCAGGTCTTCGACCTCGACGGCCGTTTCGTCGTGCCCGGACTGATCGACGCGCACCAGCACATCGCGACACCGCCCGACCGGCCCGCGGCCGAGGCCGTGCTGCGCCGGCTCGTGTACAGCGGCGTCACCGCCATCCGCGACATGGCGGACGACCTGCGTCAGGTGGGAGACCTGGCACGCGCCACGCTCGTCGGCGAGATCCCCGGCCCCGACATCCGGTACGCCGCGCTCATGGCCGGTCCCGGCTTCTTCGACGACCCGCGCACCCACCTGGTGTCGCAGGGCGAGACGCCCGGCGCCGTGCCGTGGATGCAGGCGATCACGAAGGACACCGACCTGCCGCTGGCGGTCGCGCTGGCCCGCGGAACCCACGCCAGTGCCATCAAGGTGTACGCGGACCTCGACCACACCACCGTCGCCGCGATCACCGCCGAGGCGCATCGGCAGGGCGTGCCCGTCTGGGCTCACGCGACCGTTTTCCCCGCCGCCCCCGGCCAGATCGTCGCGGCCGGCGCCGACACCATCTCGCACGTCACCCTGCTCGCCTTCGAGGGCACGGACGAACCCCTGACGAGCTACAAGCGCAAACCCCGTGTCGCCTACGAGAGGTTCACCGCCGGAGACGATCCGCACGTCGAGGAGCTGTTCGCGCTGATGCGCCGGCGCGGGACCGTCCTCGACGCCACCGCCGGAATGTGGGCGAGCGAAGCCCTGGCCGGCGACGGGCCCGACGACGCGGCGCGGGCGGCGGCCAACACCGAACTCGCCGCCGTCCTCACCGCGCAGGCCCACCGGGCCGGCGTGGACATCGCGACCGGCACGGACTACGAGACCGACCCCGGGGAGCCCTTCCCCGCGCTCTTCGAGGAGTTGGCCTTCCTCGTGCGGCGCTGCGGAATGTCGCCCGCGCAAGTCCTGCGCTCCGCCACGCTGATCGGGGCCCGCGGCGCGGGGGCCGAGGACACCATGGGCAGCGTCGAAGCGGGCAAGCTCGCCAACTTCGTCGTCCTGGACGACGATCCGCTGCGGGACATCGAGAACCTGCGGAGCGTCACGCTGACCGTGAAGCGGGGACGCTGCTTCGAGCGCCGGGCATTCGACACCCCCGCCCGCGCGGAAGGGGCCGCCACTGCCCGCGCGGAGGGGCCGATCCCCGCCCACGCGGAGGGGCCGACCACCGTCCGCGTGGAGGGGCCCACCCCCGACCTGTCCGCCGAGGCCGACGCGCCCGGAGCGACCCACCGTGCCGAGGAGACCCGATGACCGCCCTCCCCCTGATCGTCAACGCCCTCGGGCAGCTCGACAACCCGAACGCCGCCCAGTCGGCCGAGGCCGCCGCCGAGTTGAACCCCACCAGCGAACAACTCACCATCGACGCGCGCACGTTGGCCGACGCCCACGCCTCCGGCCTCACCGCCGTCAACATCACGCTCGGCTACACCATGGGGGAGCTGCCCCCGTACGAGCACACGCTGCACGAGATCGACGTGTGGGACGGCATCATCCGCGACAACGCGGCCGACCTCCTCAAGGTGCGTACGGTCGCCGACGTCCACCGCGCCAGGCGGGAGGGGCGGATCGGCGTCATCTACGGCTTCCAGAACGCGGTCGCCGTCGGGGACGACACCAGCCGGGTCGCCACCTTCGCCGCGCGCGGAGTGCGGGTCGTCCAGCTCACCTACAACCAGGCCAACCACATCGGCGACGGCTCGATGGCGCCCGAGAACCGGGGGCTGACCGACGTCGGCCGGAGCGTTGTCGAGGCCCTGGACGAGCACCATCTCATGGTCGACCTCTCCCACAGCGGCGAACGCACCTGCCTGGACGCCGCCCGGACGGCCAAGCTCCCCGTCTCCATCAACCACACCGGCTGCCGTGCCCTCGCCGACCTCCCTCGCAACAAGACGGACGAGGAACTGCGCCTGGTGGCCTCGCGCGGCGGATTCGTCGGCATCTACTTCATGCCGTTCCTCAACCCGTCCGGGCACGCGAGCGCCGCCGACGTGGTCGAGCACATCGTCCACGCGGTCAACGTGTGCGGCGAGGACCACGTCGGCATCGGCACCGACGGGACGATCACCTCCATCGACGACCTCGACGCCTACCGGGCCCGGCTCGCCGAACACGTGGCGCTGCGGCGCGACGCCGGTGTCGGCGCGGCGGGGGAGCGGGACGACACCCTTCCCTTCGTCCTCGACCTGCGCGGCGTCGACCAGTTCCGGGACCTGATCCGCCTTCTGGAACAGCGGGGTTACCGCTCCGGCCGTATCGAGAAGATCCTCGGCACGAACTTCCTCGACTACGCGGACCGGGTATGGGCGCCGGAGACCTCCCTCTAGGCCGGCCCGCTTCCTCCGCGCAAGTCCGTTCCAGAGGTGCCCTGTTGCCGCTGCCTCGGGCGTGATGGGGGTGGCGGGCGTGAAGATCCCGTTCGTGCCCGCCGCCGCCGTCGGCAGGTCACGGAGCGTGTCTGTCCGTAAGCCGGCTCGGCGCCCGCGATGATTACCGGTTCGCCGATCCGGAACGTCGGCTGACGCCCCCTGCTCCTCCGGAACGTCGGCTGACGCCCCCTACCCCTCCGGAACGTCGGCTGGCGCCCCCTGCTCCCCTACTCCTCCGGAAGGTCGGCTGAACGCGCGCCGCCCGTCACGGCTACGGAGCGACACTCCGCGGCGACGTCTTCTCGGGTGTCGCGACCCGGACGCCGAGCGGACGCGCCAGACCGATCACCCCTTCGTCCAGCCGCTGGAGATGGCGCAGGACCCGGCCCGTCACACGGTCGTGGCGCGGCGAACCCGGCGCGTCCGGCTCCAGCATCGAGGCGAGACTCGCACCCGTCTCCGCGACCCCGCCGGCGTCGTCGTCCTCCACCCGCGCCACGAGGACGTCGATGTTGTGGCTGATGCGCCGGCCCGCCAGCTTGAGACGGGGATCGGCGGCCACCGACCGGCTGTAGGGCAGGAGTTCGGCCGTCGCCGCCAGCGACCGCGCGTGATAGGCGCAGGTCTCCAGCAGCGCCACGAGATAGCGGGCGGTCTGACGTCGCGCCCGGAGAGGGGTGATCGGATGGGTCAACGGCTGGGTGGAGGACCGCAGATCCTCCAGTGCCGTGTCGAGATCACGCGCCTTGTCCAGCAGGTCGAGCGCCACGCCTCCGCTCAACTGGTCGACCGCCGCGCTGCTGACCTCGCCGAGCCGGGTCAGCACGGTGGCGAGGAGTTCGTCGGTCCGCCGGTCGGTGGGCACCGGCAGGACCAGGGCCGCCGCGACCACCCCGCAGACCGCGCCGAGCGCCGTCTCCTCGATCCGCAGGACGAGCACGGCGGGACTGTAGGTGTTGAGCAGTGTGTAGAGCAGGCCCAGCATGGCCGTCACGAAGAACGACATCAGGGCGTACGACAGCGGGGCGGTGAAGAACATCGCGAAGATGAACAGCAGCACCAGCACGAACGCGAGCCATGTGTGGTTGCCGACCACGCCGGCCAGCGCGACACCCGCGACCACGCCGAGCACGGTCCCGAGCAGCCGCCGGTAGCCCTTGACGAGGATCTCCCCGGTCGAGGACGTGTTGAGGAAGACGACCCAGCAGGTCAGCACCGCCCAGTACCAGCGCTGGCTGGACAGGAACTCCCCGCCGACGATGGCCAGCGCCGAGCCGACCGAGACCTGCACCGCCGCCCGGGTGGTCGGCCGCTGGAGCCCCTTGCGCGCCGACTCGTCCGGCTCGGCCTCCTCCGCGCCCGCGATGGCGACGTCCTCGGCGTCCAGCTCCTCGCGGGAACGGGTCGTCTCCGGGGAGTCGTCCGACTCGTCCTGGGGCCCGTCGAGCGCCAGCCGCAGACCGAGGACCGAGCGGGCCGCCTCGCCGATGCCACGGAACACGTCCTGCACGGCGGCCGAGGCACGCGGCAGGTTCTCCTCGTCCCGGTAGCCGAGCAGCCGGTTGCGCACCCGGGCCACCCCGGTACCGCTCTCGCCCGAGACGGGGCGCGCCACGAGCAGCCGCAGCGCTTCGAGATCCCGCCGCAGCACCACGGTCGTGTCGGCCTGCGCCCGCAGCCGGTCCCCGGGGGCGGGCAGCGGCGCGTCCGGCAGATGCAGGGTGAGGGTGTCGGCTCGCTCGGCGCTGCGCGCGGTGAGGATGAGGACCCCGAGCCGCTCCGCGGAGATCTCGGCGTCGGCCACCCGGCGCTGGACCAGCGAGGCCACCGTGCTGTCGCTGGTGCCCTCCTCCAGCCGGCCCTGGATCATCATCGCGCTCTCGTGCAGCCGCGCGGTGTGCAGCCGCACGTCCTCCAGAGCCTTCTCGGCCCGGTCCGGCGGGGCGTCGAGCAGGTCGATCTGCGCGGACACGAGCTGGGCCAGCCGCGCCCGGAACGCCTCGCGCAGCCGCAGCAGGACCCGTTCGGGAGTCTCGACGACCAGCCCGAACCGGACCACCGCGCTGCACACGAAGGCCACGGCGAGCGTCCCGCACAGTCCGGGCAGGGTGGAGAACGTCGCCCCGACGAACAGCGAGACGAAGTAGACCTGGAACCCGATGAGCCCGAGCGCCCAGCCGCGGTCCCCGAACCGGCGGCTGTAGACCGCCGTGAAGATGAGCGCGATGAAGAAGAGGTCGCCCGCGACCACATGGCGGTTCAGCCACGCGCCCAGCGTCATCGCGACGATCGCCACGGGCAGCCCGAGCAGGAGCGTGCGCGCTTGATCGCCGCGCTGCTTCTCCTTGATCGCGAACGTGCCGACCATGGCGGCCATCGCACCGGCCACCATGTGCGTGACATCCGCGCCGATCAGGCTCAGGACGGCGAGCGTCAGCGCGATGGCACCGACGGTACGGAGCCCGGCCATCAGCCGCAGCAGTCCGGGATCGGAGGCCGCGTACCGGTCCCAGATCCCCGCCCGGCTCGGCTTGGTCACTGTCCTCACGCTGCGCTTTTTTCCCCTCCCGCGTCATGATCCGGAACACCAGCATGGCACGAGCGGCTGACACTCCCCGCGCTGCCCCACCGGCCGACAGCCGTGCCGCCCCACCGGCCGACAGCCGTGCCGCCCCACCGGCCGACAGCCGCGGAGCCGCCCCCTCCGCCGGCGACCGAGGAGCGGCCCCACCGGCCGGCGACCGTGAAGCCGCCGCATACGCCGGCGACCGAACAACTGGGCCAGGCGCAGGCGGCCGAAGAGCTGTCCCGCCCGCCGGCGACCGACGAGCCGGCCCACGCGCCGGTGAGGACGGAGCGGCCCCGCCGGCCGGCGTCCGAGGGTTCGGCGGCCACGGACCGGAGGTGACCGGGTTCCGGCCGGGGGCGAGTGCTCGTACGCCGACGGGAACCGGGAGCCGGTCCGGGCGGGAGCGGCCGGGGGCTCAGCACGGCTCGGGCCGGAGGAAGACCTCGTCCTCGTAACACCACGCCCAGCTCTCGCCGGGCTCGACGGACCGGGCCAGTGGATGCCCCGTCCGCTCGTGGTGGGCGGTGGCGTGCTGCCCCCGTGAGCTGTCGCAACAGCCGACATGGCCGCAGGTCAGACAGGCACGCAGACGCACCCAGACCGCGCCCCGGGCACGGCACTCCGCGCAGCCGTTCCCGCCGGTCAGGCCGGTCCCGGGGACCGCCTGATCCAGGTGGGAGCAGTCCCGCCCCTCGGGACGTCCGCCGTCGGACGCTACCACCCAGCCGTGTGCCGTTGCCTTCTCGCCTGCCATACGTCGAGTCTCCCCGCCCGGCACCGGCCCCGCAGTCCGTCCCGGTCCACGAAACGCGGGATAACGCGGGATGAGGCCGGTCAGAAGATCACGGTGCACCAGCGGTTGACGCAGGCCGGACGGTCCGGAACGGGCAGGTTGCCGGAGCCGCCAACCTGCCGGGCGGGCGGCGCGGTGGAGCGCTCGGGGCGGTGCGCGGGCCGGCTCGCGGGCGCCACCGTGTGCCGGGGACCGACGGCTTCCGGCTCGTTGATCGGATGAGCTGCTGACATGGCCGGTGAACGAGCGAGCGCGCGGCGAGGACACGGCACCGGGACCCGGACGGGCCCGGAGACCGAGTGATGAAGATCATCGTCGCCGTGAATCAGTTTGCGAATGCCACGAGCGAGTAAGCGCACCCCTGGACGTCCCGTGGACCCGAGAGCACGGGACGGGACACGCCGAAGGCAGAGAGGACGACGCTCCATGGCAGTCACCGAGACGGACCCGGTCGATCCGGCGGCGGTCAGGCGTCACCGCACGCTGTTCAGGGCCGCACGGCGGCGCAGGAACCCCCCGCTGCGCCGGACCGACATCACCGTCACCGACGAGGCGGCGGTCAGGCGCGCCGTGAAGGCGGCCTCGCTCGGCAACGCCATGGAGTGGTTCGACTTCGGCATCTACAGCTACCTCGCCGTCACCATCGGGCACGTCTTCTTCCCCTCCGGGAACGGCACGGTCCAGCTCCTGTCCTCCTTCGCGACCTTCGCCGTCTCCTTCCTGGTCCGTCCGCTCGGCGGCATGGTCTTCGGGCCCATGGGCGACCGGATCGGCCGCAAGAAGGTCCTCGCCGTCACGATGATCATGATGGCGGCCGGCACTTTCGCCATCGGACTGATCCCCTCCTACGCCGCCATCGGCTTCTGGGCCCCGGCCCTGCTGATCCTGTTCCGGCTCGTGCAGGGCTTCTCCACGGGCGGCGAGTACGGCGGGGCCTCCACCTTCATCGCCGAGTACGCCCCCGACCGGCGCCGCGGCTTCTTCGGCAGCTTCCTGGAAGTGGGCACCCTCGCCGGATACGTGGGCGCGGCGAGCCTCGTCACGGTGCTGACCTCCGTGCTGGGCGGCGACGGCATGGAGTCCTGGGGCTGGCGCGTACCGTTCCTGGTCGCGGGCCCGATCGGACTCGTCGGCCTCTACCTGCGGATGAGGCTGGACGAGACACCGGCCTTCCGGAAACTGGAGGACGAGTCCGCGTACAAGGCCTCCGACGCCGCCTCCGCCGTGGAGACGACCACCAAGGGCGACCTCGCGAAGATCTTCCGCGACCACTGGCCGACCCTCATCCTGTGCGTCTGCCTGGTCGGCGCCTACAACATCACCGACTACATGCTGCTGTCGTACATGCCGACCTACCTGTCGGACGAGATGGGCTACAGCGACACGCACGGGCTGCTGATCCTGATCGCCACGATGGTGATCCTGATGCTGGTCATCAGCCAGGTCGGCAGGCTCTCCGACCGCTTCGGCCGCAAGCCGTTGCTCATGACCGGCATGCTCGGCTTCCTGTTCCTGTCCGTTCCGGCCTTCCTGCTGGTCCGGCAGGGCAGCCTGGCGGCCGTGGCGGCGGGCATGCTGATGCTGGGCCTCTCCCTGGTCTGCATGCTGGGCACGATGTCGGCGGCGCTGCCCGCCCTGTTCCCGACCGGGGTCCGCTACGGCTCCCTCTCGGTCGGCTACAACCTCTCCACCTCCCTCTTCGGTGGTACGACGCCCCTGGTGATCACCGCCTTGATCTCGGTGACCGGCAGCGCGCTGATGCCCGCCTACTACGCCATGGCCGCCGCCCTCGTCGGCGTGCTCGCCGTGGCCTGCATGAAGGAGACAGCCCGGCAGCCGCTGGCCGGATCGCCGCCCGCCGTCGGCACGCCGGAGGAGGCCGCCGCCCTGGTCGAGAGCCAGGCACCGGTCCCCCGCTTTTGAGAGCGGGGGACCGGACGGGCGGCGCTCACCTGTCGGAGTCCGGCCCGGTCATCTCGGGTCCGGCCCGGTCGTCCCGGGTCCGGCCCGGTCGTCCCGGGGCCGGCCCGGTCCCTCAGGCTCCGCCCGGTCCCTCAGGTTCCACCCGGCCCCCGGGCCATTGTGGGAGCGCTCCCAAGGCGCCAGAATGCCGCCTGTGAACGCATCGCCGAACCCGCCGAACCCGCCGACCATCCGCCCCTACCGGCCCGCCGACCGTGCGGCCGTAGCCGATGTCTGTGTGAGCACCGCGGACGAGGGAGGTGACTCGCGTGCCCGGTTTCCCGACGAGGAGCTGATGCCGGCGATCTTCGCGGAGCCCTACTGTCACCTCGAGCCCGAACTGGCCTTCGTGCTCGACGACGGCACCGGGCGCGCCGTCGGCTATGTCGTCGGCACCGGCGACACCGCCTCCTTCGCGGCGCGGTTCCGCGAGTCCTGGATCCCCCGGGTGGCGCACCGCTACCCGGCGCTCACGGATGCGCCGCGCACGCCCACGGAGGAGATGATCGGGCTGCTGCACACCCCCGAGCGCATGATCCTTCCCGAACTCGCCGCCTACCCTGCCCACTTGCACATCGATCTGCTGCCGGGGTATCAACGGCGCGGTCACGGGCGGGCGTTGATGTACACCTTCCTGACCGCCCTGCACGAGCGCGGGACACCCGCCGTGCATCTCGGCATGGTCACCGCGAACAAGGCGGCCCGGGCGTTCTACGACCGGCTCGGCTTCCACGAGATCCCGGTCGCCGGCCCCGGGCCGCTCACGTATCTCGGCAGGTCGACCAAGGTCGCCTAGAGGTGTGCGCGGAGGGGGAGTTGGCGGCGTAAGGCCGAGAGGGTGCGAAGGGAACTGGGGGAAGGCGAGATGGGCCGCACCGGGTCCGGCGCTTGTCCGTGGACCGCCGGACCCGGTGTGAACGCCTTGTTCGCCGTCGGTCTCAGCGCGCGGCGGCGGCCGTCTCGGGCGCGGCCGTCGGGCCCGCCTTGTCGCCGCCGGCCACGGCACGGACCGCCGGGATGACCGCCGCGATCGCGGCGGCGACCAGGGCGACGCAGCCGCCGACGACGAGCCCGGTGCGGAACCCGCTCTCCGAGGTGAACGTGAATCCGGCCGCGCTGGTCGTCATCTGCGCGAGGATCACACCGACCACCGCCGAGCCGACCGAGGTGCCGAGCGAGCGCATCAGGGTGTTGAAGCCGTTGGCCGCCGCGGTCTCCGAGAGCGGCACGGAACTCATGATGAGCGCGGGCATCGAGCCGTAGGCGAGTCCGACACCGCTGTTGATGACCATGCCGACGAGCATGAGACCCCATGCCGAGCCCATCAGGGCCAGCGACAGGCCGTAGCCCAGGGCGATGACCAGGACTCCGCAGATCAGCGTGAACTTGGGGCCGCGGGCGTCGGTCAGCTTTCCGCCGAGCGGGGAGACGATCATCATCATGATGCCGCCGGGCGCCATCCACAGGCCGGACGCGAGCATCGACTGCCCCAGCCCGTAGCCGGTGGCGTCGGGGAACTGGAGGAGTTGCGGGATGATCAGCATGCTGGCGTACATGCCGAACCCGACGAAGACCGAGGCCAGGTTGGTCAGCAGGACGCGGGGGCGGGCCGTCGTGCGCAGGTCGATCAGCGGGTCCTGGGTGCGCAGTTCCCAGGCGCCCCACGCGAGCAGGACCACGACGGCGGCGACGAACAGGCCGAGCGTCGTGACGGAGCCCCAGCCCCAGTCGGCGCCCTTGGAGACGCCGAGGAGCAGGCAGACCAGGCCGATGCCGAGCCCGAGCGCGCCGGGGGCGTCGAACCGCTGACCCTTGGCGCCGGCCGGCACGTCGGGGATGAGGAACCAGATCAGCGCGCCGATCACCACGGCGAGGACCGCCGAACCCCAGAACAGCACCCGCCAGTTCGCGTACTGCGCGACCGCCGCGGAGATGGGGAGGCCGAGGCCGCCGCCGATCCCCATGGAGGCGCTGACCAGCGCGATGGACGAACTCAGCTTCTCGGCGGGCACCACGTCGCGCAGCAGGGCGATGCCCAGCGGCACCATGCCCATGCCCATGCCCTGGAGTCCGCGCCCCACGATCATCGGCGTGACCGACGAGGACAGCGCGCACACGACGGAGCCGGCCACCAGCGGGACCGAGCAGGCGAGCAGCATCCGCCGCTTGCCCACCAGGTCGCCCAGCCGCCCGGAGACCGGGACGCAGACGGCCGCGACGAGCAGCGTCACGGTGATCACCCAGGCGGAGTTCGCGGGGGTGGTGTGCAGGATCTGCGGCAGCTCGGCGATGAGCGGAGTGACCAGCGTCTGCATGATCGCCGCCACGGTGCCGGCGAAGGCGAGTGTGGCGACCACACCGCCCGCGCGGGCGGTGGGCTGGGGGGCGTCCATCAGGGACTCCTCGGGTGTCTCGGGATGTCTCGGTGTGTCTCCGGGCGATCCCTTGCGAGGCAAGGGATGTGCATCGTACACGTCATGTGCATAGCGCATGTGATGTGGCTCATGCACGTGCGTGTGGGAGCATGGCCACGGACCGCGCCGATATCGGCGCGACGCGCGGTCCGGGTGACAGCGGGAGGCGGCAGGCGCGATGGTCAGGCCCACGGACGAGGTCGAGTACGAGCAGATGCTGCTGAGCCGTCACGGCCTCATGCGGCAGAAGGGGGCCCGCACCAAGGACAGCGTCCTGGAGCGCAGCGCCTACGTTCTGCTCAGCCGCATCCGGGTCCAGGGGCCGATGTCGATCGGTGAGCTGAGCGACGCGTTCGGGCTCGACGCCTCCACCCTCAACCGGCAGACCGCCGCCGCGATGCGCGCCGGACTCGTCGACCGCATCCCCGACCCCGACGGGGGCATGGCCCGCAAGTTCCGTATCACTGACGAGGGTGCACGCCTCCTGGACCAGGAACGGCAGGGGCTCATCAGCGCCCTGGACCAGGTGATGGCCGACTGGTCGGAGTCGGACATCGCCGCCTTCGCCTCCTACCTGAGGCGCTTCAACACCGACATCGAGCGCATCGGCGGACGCCCCTGGCCGCGCCCCTGACGCGCCCCGTCCTCCGGTTCACCCCCACGGGTTGTTTCCCCGGCAGGTCCCCGCGAACGGAGTGCGGGGCAGGGGGCTGGGGCGAGAACCTGGGCGGCACGTGAGCAGGAACGTGAACGCCGTCGCCGAGGAGCCCCGCGTGTCCGATGTCGTCTTCACCGCGGATTTCGCCTCAACTCGCCAGTGGATCGCGGGCCGTTCGTGGGCCTATCCCGACGGCGGCCCGGTCAACCCGGGCGACGACAAGCTCGACCACCTGGTGGCCGACCCCGCCTACAGCCGTACGGGCGTCTTCCGCGCCACCCGCCGGTCCGACGGCGCCTGGGACGCGGGGCTGCTCACCACCGAGGGCAGCGAGGACGCGTTCATGGTCCGCACGGGGGACGTACTGGAGGCGCGGGTCAGACTGCCCACCGCCCTCGGCGCCTGGCCGGCCATCTGGACCTGGCGGGACGGCGGCCAGGAGATCGACGTCTTCGAGTACCACCCCGACAACCCCGACCTGCTCGAACTCTCCAACCACGTCCGCGGCGCGCACCACTACTACCGGGACGGGACGGTCCGGCCCGGCGCCTGGGTGGACCTCGTCGTCGAGTTCGGCGCCCACCGCGTCGTGTGGTGGGTCAACGGCGTCCGCGCCTTCGCCGACCGGCGCGGGGTCGGCCGGCACTGGGAGGCGTATCTCATCGTCAACCTGTCGGTGTGCGCCGGGCGTTACCACCCGCCGCCCGCCCCCGACGTCTCCGAGATGGACTTCGCGGTGGAAGGCCTGCTCGTCCGCAGACCCGGCAGCCACGACGACCCGGACAGCCTCGCGGAGGACGCCGGCGTGCTCGACTGAACCGGCCCGGCGGAGCGCGCGGCCTCGCCGACCGCGCCGCGAAAACCCCGCCCCGGCCGCATCCGCCGCGTGCCCCGGCACGGAAGTACGGCATCAGAAGCGACGTCGCGTACGGGCGCGTCGCACCGACCGGTGCCGAGGGCCATGACGAATCCACAACCGGGTCGAGAGACCCCCGAGGCCGCCTACATCGGCCACGTGGGCGACTGCCGCACGTGCCGGCGCGAGTCGGGCCGCTGCCCGCGCGCCGAGCGGCTGTGGCGGCTCTACCAGGAGTGGCGCGGCGGCCACGGTACGCGTCCCGGGGGCGCCGAGTGATACACCGCGCACCGGTCATGGCGTCCCCACAGCCGACAGGTCAACTGGCCGCCTGGGCACCACACTTGGCGACCGGGATCCTAGGCTCGGAGGTGTCACCAAGCCGCTGCCGTGTCGGCTACGGATACCGAGGGGGGCGGCGGCAAGGATTGCTGGCGGCCCAGGGTGGTGGGCGTCGACGGCGCTTTGATGGTTTTCGACGGTGAAGAGGTGTCATGCGAGGCTCGGCGCGGATGTCCGACCGCGAGGGGCAGCGGCCCGGAGCGGCCAGGCCGCTCACAGCGCTGGTGCCGCACCGGCCAGCCGGCGGGGCCAAGGGCCCGACGCGGGCCGCGGTGCTCGTCCTGCACGGCGGACGCGCGGACAGCCTGGCCCCGTCGCGTCCCTGGCACGTCTCCCGCCTGCGCATGCGGCCCTTCGTGCGCGCCGTGCTGCGCGCCGTGCCCGACCGGGACGTCTTCGTGGGCGAGGTCCGCTACCGCGTACGGGGCTGGAACGGCGCCGCGACCGATCCGGTCGCCGACGTGCGCCGGGCCCTCGCCGAACTCACCAACCTGGTCGGGGAGGTGCCGGTGGTGCTCGTCGGCCACTCGATGGGCGGCCGTGCCGCGCTGCGCGCCGCCGCGGCGCCGCAGGTCCGGGCCGTGGTGGCCCTCGCGCCCTGGTGCCCGGCCGGCGAGCCGGTGGCCCAGCTGCGGGACAAGCGGGTGATCGTACTGCACGGCGACCAGGACCGGATCACCGAGCCGGCGGCCTCCTTCGCGCTGGTGCGCCGGGCCGCGCGGGAAGGCTCCTCGGCGACTGCGGTGCGGGTCGCGGGCGGTGACCATGCGATGCTGCGGCGCGCGCGGACCTGGCACGAGGTGACCGGTTCGGCGGTCGCCGCTCTGCTGTCCGGCGCCGACGGCCCGGTCGAGGCGCTGCCCGCCGAGGGACCGAACGGCGAACCCGGCGTCCTCTGAGGCGGGCCCGCACGCGCCGGGCCACGGCTGCCCGGCCATCGACGCTGTTCGACCACCGTTCCGAGGCGTCTGCTCGACCTCCGACCCCATGCGTCTGTTCGACCACCGTTCCTACGCGGAGTCGAGCCGGTCCGCGGGGTCGGGGGAGAAGGGACGGCGTGAGCCGGTCGTCCCGCGTGCACGGGTGCCGGGGCGTGCGGCGCTTCCGGGGAGCGGGCCGCCCGTGGACGGATCCCAGCTGAGGATCCACTCGAAGTCGCGCTGCAGCCGCCGGGCTTCGCTCCGCACGAGGGTCGGTATGTCACCGCGTTCGGAGATCAGTTGGGCATAGATCGGTGCATCGTGCACGGGGGAATCCTCGACTCGCTCTCAGGGCCGTCCGCGGGCCTTCCGTGTCTCGACGTTAGGGCCGTGAGGCGCCCACGGTGGTCATCCGGCCGGTTCGGCCAGAACCGGTCACGGCGCGAGCATCGACGGTTCGCCGATGTCGAACGAGCCGTCAGGGGCCGTCAGTTCCGTTCGCCGCCGCCGAACGTCCGCGCGCGAGCGGCCGCAAGCCCCGAGCGAGGTGCGGACCCGGCTGTACGGAGACCTCCTCGCGGAGGACTTCCGCGCCGAACGGGACTGCCCCGTAAGCCGATTCGCGTACGGCGTGTGCTTCCGTCGTCGCACAACGGCGCCGATGCGATGAAGGTCACGAAAATGTATCGGACATCTGGGACGTGGATCTTCACATGGGGCTCACAACTTGGCTAAGTTGACGACCAGGCCGCCCGACTCCCTCCGGCGAACTCGCCGGGCGGTGCGGCCTCCGCCGAGTCCGGCCCTGCCCTCGTGCAGCCGGAGCCGGGGACCCACCGAACCTGGGGTGAATCGGCCAACTGCCTTACGGGGCACAGGTCGTAGGGCATACCTTCCGGAACCGTCCGCCCGAACCCGACAGCTAACCCGGTAGGCGGACGACGGAAGGAGTGCCACCTTCATGGCGCCGGAACGCACCCAGCCCAGTGGCGAAGAAGTCCGCCGACGGCTCGCCTCCCTCTACGACCGGGCCGAGGACGACACCGGCAACTTCAACGCGACCCGCGCTCTCGCGAGCCTCTCCCGCCAGGGCGACCGGCGTGCCGTGGCCCGACGGCTCACCGGCAGGCCGCCGGCCGTGGAGGAGCGCCGAGCCGTCGATCCGGCCCAGGACGATCTGATGCGGCAGTGGTTCGACGGGGCGCGTTCCCGGCTCGGGCCCACCGTCGCGGCGGTCCTCCCGGCCGACCGGCGCCCGGACCGCGGACGAGAGGCCACGCGCCGGGCGGGGGAGCGCTCCGCGGAACTTCCCGCCGCCCAGCAGCTTTCCCAAGGCGCCCTCCCCGCCGCCGAGTCGACCGCCGCGGCCGGACGGGAGCTGACGGCGGGCCCGGCCGCGGCTCCCGTCGCGGAGCTGACGGCACGCCCCGTTCTCGAACTGACCGCGGGCCCGGTGTCCGAGCCGACGACCTGGCCCACCCCCGCGATCCCCGACCAGCGCTCCGCGGCCACGGGCTCCGCGGCCATCGGCTCCGCGGCCACGGGTTCCGCGGCCACCGGCTCCCTCCCGGCGGTGCCAGGACCGGCGCTCCCTCCCGAGACCTCCTCCCCGCGCTTCCGCAAGGACCGCGCCCGCCGCAAACTGGCCGCCGCGCAGGAGATGCTGGCCCGGCACACCGCGCGGCGGACCGAGCTGGACGCGTCGACACCGGCCGCATACCCGCCCGTGGAGCAGCCGTTCGGCGAAACCGCCCTCCCGTCGCTCACGTACCCGGCGGCGGAGTACCTGTCGGCGCCGGCCGGGCCGGGCACGTACCCGACGACGGAGCACCTGTCCCTGCCGGTCGCGGCAGCCGCGTATCAGCCGATGGAAAGTGCCCCGTGGCAGCCCACGGGAGCCGGGAACCAGCCCGCGACACGCGTGCCGGACCCGGTCGGGGCCGTCGCCTATCAGCCGCTGCCGGACGCCTGGTCGGCCTCGCCCGCCCCGGTGGCCCAGGCCGCCGACGACACCGGGCGCACGGTGTGGCCGGCGCCCGTCGAGCAGCCCGCCCCCGGCGCCCCCTGGTCCGCCGATCCGAACGCCGGGTTCGACACCGGAAGCATCGCCGCCGTCATGGCCCCGCCGGTCACCGGGTACGACACACGGGCCGCCGAGGCCGTCGCCTTCGCCCGCGCCCAGGTCGGCAGGCCGTGCGTGTGGGGTGCCTCCGGACCCGGCTCGTTCGACCCCTCCGGGCTCACCCAGGCCGCCTGGCGGAGCGCCGGTGTGCTGCTGCCCCGGACGGCGGGCGACCAGGCACGGATCGGACCGGCCGTACCGCTGGACGCGGTCCAGCCCGGCGACCTGCTCTTCTTCCACGAGGACCACAGCCACGTGGGCCTCTACGTCGGCGACGGCCTGATGGTCCACGCGCCCAGGCCGGGAGGGCGGATCACGGAGGAGCCCGTCCACCCCGCCGGGCAGGCGACGATCCACACCGCCGTACGCCCGGTCTGAGAACCGGCCTGTCACCGCTGCGAGGTCCGGCCCCCGGGGACCGGCCCTCGCAGCGGCCCCGAGACCCGGCTCTGAGGCGCCGCCCCGAGACCCGGCTCTGAGGCGCCGCCCCGAGGCCCGGCTCTGAGCACCCGAGCGGTCGGCCACGGATACGCCGTGACCGACCGCTCCGGTGCTCTCCCGGGCTCCCGGCGGCTCAGAACTCGCTGTCGATCCCCGTGACCGCGGCCGGCCCCAGCGGGGCGTCGTCCTCGGAGATGCCGCTGTCGCGCAGCGCGCCGGAGACGAGCCGTACGGCCTCCTCCTCGGCGGCGCGCCGGTCCGCGGCCTCGACCTCCAGCCGCACCGAGAAGGTGTGGTTCTCGTCGACGGTCAGCAGGCTCAGCTCCTCGGTCTCGCCCAGCTCCGTGTTCTGCGGATCCTGTGGGCGCAGCCTGCGTTCGACATCTGCGCGGGAGGCGTCCGAGACGCCGTGGACGAACGTCCCGGGAACGGTGATGACGTAGGTGGTCACAGGAACTCCTAGCGTGCGTGCCCCGCGGGCCTGAAGTGCGGTCGGCTGTGTGATCGCCCGTATACCCCGCATTGTGACGGTCACCCGCCGCTTCTTCGCGTCGGGAGCCCGGAACGGCCTGACGACGGGCGTGCCACGCGGTGATCCGGTGGCGATACGGTCGGTCCCATGGCAGACGCACGGTTGACCACCGCCTCCTTCCTCGTGCTCGGCGTCATCGACAAGCTCGGCGAGGCCAGCGCGTACGACGTCAAGGGGGAGGCGGCGCGCACGGTGGCGCCCTTCTGGTCCGTCCCGCACGCCCAGGTGTACGCCCAGTGCGACCGCCTGCTGGAGGCCGGGCTGCTGGCGCAGGTGCGTCAGGAAAGCGGCCGCAACCGCCGGGTGCTCACGCTGACCGACGAGGGCAGGGCCGCGCTGCGGGACTGGCTGGACGACACGGCGTTCGTGCCGGTCGAGGCGCGCGAGCGCGGAATCCTTAAACTGTGGTTCGGCGGCCGGCCCGAACTGCTCGGCCCGGTACAGCTCGACGAGCACCGGCGCACCCTCGGCGACTACGAGCAACTGGCCGAGAGCGTGGGGGAGTTTCTGACCCGCGGGCAGCGTGACGCGCTGGAGTTCGGTATCCGGTACGAGCGGATGATGGTCGATTTCTGGCAGTGGGTGCAGCGCCGGGACGAGGACGCGTCAGACCGTTGACCCCGGTGGCCGCCCGGCCCTACCGTCTCGATAGTCCAAACCAGACTATCGATGGTCGGATCGCGGCCAGGAGCGGGGAGTCGCCGTGCGTCGTCTGACGGGCACCACCTGGCGCCGTGTGGCCGTCATCGCGGTCTCGGCCGTGTGCGTGGGCTACGCGCCCATCGCGATGACCGAGCTGTGGCCGTACGCGCGTCCCGGCGCGCCGGCGTTCGGCGAGTGGATCCTCGGGCACATGGTCTCGCCCCGCTATGTGGCGGACGCGCTGGCCACCCGGATCGAGCCGTACCGCCACAGCCTCGTCCCGCTGATCGCGCACTCCGTCCTGGGCGGCCTGCTCATGCTGCTCGGTCCCGCGCAGGTGCTCACCGCCGTACGCCGCCGGGCCCGGCTGCACCGGGCCCTCGGCGTCGTCTTCGCGGTCACGGTCTACGCCTCGATGGCCGGGGCGGCGGTGTACCTGGCGCGGACCGCGCCCGAGGACGCGTTCAGCGGGGCCGCCTTCTGGATCGTGCTCGCCACCATCCTGGTGGGCACCGTGCTCAGCGTGACCTTCGGCGTGCTCTCCGCCGTCGGCGGCCATCCCGACCTCCACCAGCGCTGGATGCTGCTCTGCTACGCCTTCCTGCTGACGGCGCCGCTGCTCCGGTTCGAGTGGGGCGGCCTGCCCCTGATCCTGCCCGGCCTCCCCATGACGGAGATCAACCGGGTGGCCACCATGCACCTGGGGTCGGTGGTCGCCTTCGGCGCGCTGATCGCCTCGCGCTCCCTGGACCGGCGCCGGACGATCGCGGGCGTCACCCGTTCGTGGGCCCCGCCGCCCGTCCTGGCCGTCGCCCATCTCGCCGGAGCGGCGGCCCTGTTCTGGATCGTCCGCTCCTGCCTGGACTTCGGCGCCCCCGGACGCCGGCTCCTGCTCGCCTATCTCCTGCCGTACGCCGCCACCTACGCGGTGATGGCCTTCAGCGCCCTGCGCACCGGCCGCGAGGGGCGTCTGTGGGCCCGCGAGGAGTGGCGGCTGCACTGGGCGGCCCTGTGCCTGGCGCCCGTGCTGTCGGCCGGCGCCGCCCCGCTCTTCGAACGGACCCTGCGCCTCGACCGGCTCACGGCCGTGTCGGCGGGCGCGGCGATCGGCTGCGGCGCCCTGGCGACGGCCGCGACCCTCGTCGTCAGCCTGCGCGTCATGTACGCCCGGGAGGTCCGCAAGCGGGCCGCACTCACCGGCGTCACGACCGCCGCCCGCCTCTCGACGCCGGTCTCCTGACACCCCGTCGTACGCGCCCGGAGCCGGCCTCGCTCACCGGTGGCGGCTCGGTCCGGCCCGACCGCGAGGCGCGCACCGGCCCTTCCGAAGCCGGCCCGAACGCGCCCCCTTGACCGTCCCAGACCCTGACCCCGCCCCAGACCCAGACCCTGTCCGTCCCAGCCCCTCGACCCGTCCGGAAACGGAAACCCATGGCCAACGCATCCGACCCGCCTCGCCCCGACGCCACCGAGCGGCAGTCCCGCACCGCGCACCCCGTGCCGGAGCCGTCCGCCCTGCCGGACGCGACGGCTGAGCCCGAGCCGGCCCCCGCGACCGGAACGCCGACCCCGCCCGAGCGCGGCGGGCCGCCCGCGTCCCCGGCCGCCGAAGGCGGGCGGCCGCTCACCGCCGGGGTGGTGATGCTGGCCACCACGGTGGCCGTGGTGAGCGTTCTCGTCGGCGGGCTCCTCATGGCCGTCGGCCTCACGGGCCACGTCTTCGGCGCCTGGCGCTCGCCCGAGTCGCTGACACCCGGACTGATCGGCGCGAGCATGCTCGGCACCGCGCCCGGTCTGTTCGCCGTGAGCCGGGCCCGCGCGTGGCACGAGGTCCGCACGCTCGTCCTCCCGCTGGCGATCGTCCTCGTCGGCCTGTTCGCGGTGAGCCTGCTCAACGCCGGGCGCCTCTACATCGCTCGCGGCGGTTCGGTCGTCCCCGTCCTGTTCAGCCTCGGCTGGCTGTTCGTGCTCGGCGTGCTCTGCGTGTTCGCCCTCGTGGCGCTGGCCTGGCAGTACGTCGTCCCCGCCCGGCCGCTCGGCCCGCGCGGCGCGCCGCTGCCCGCCTGGTCCAAACCGGCGCTGGCGGTGCTCGGTTCGGCGTGGCTCGGCATCGGTGCGGGTCTGCTGACCCGGCCGGGCTTCTGGTCCGGCTTCGTGCCCTGGGGCACCGGCCGGGTGGACGCCCAGGCACTCGGGGTGTGGGCCCTCGCCCTCGGCGTCGGGGTCCTCGGGGCCCTCGCCGAGGACGACCTCACCCGCACCGGCCCGGCGCTGATCGCCCTGCCGTGCACCGCCCTCACCGTGACCGTCGTCCTCGCCTGCCGGGCCTCGGCCGTCCACTGGCACTCCGGTCCGGCGCTCTCGCTCGTCTGCATGGTCGCGGGGCTGCTGTTCGCCGGCGCGAGCGGGCGGGTCCTGCTCACCAGAACCGCGCCGGCGGGGCCGTGGCCGCGGAGCTGAAGGGAGCGGGCCGCGGGCACTTCCGGCGGTGCGCGGGGACGCCTCGGACCTTTGCTTCCAAGGAGGTTGCTGTGAATTCGGGGGACGGCTGAACACACCGCGGCCCCCGTCCGTATAGGGCGGGGGGATTTTCAGGCGGGGCCGACCACGACGCGGTAGGAGCATTTCCTTGGGACGCAACAGGCGCAGACGCCCCACGGGCGCACGACGCGCGACCTCTGCGGCAGTCGCGCTGATTCTGGGCGGAGGCGGCCTCGTCGCCGTCAACGTCTACGCATCGGCGTCCGAGAGCGGTGCCGGCACGGACGCGGGCAACCATGTCCTGTCCGCCGGGGCGGCCACCATCGACTGCCCGGACGTCGGCGACAAGTTGACGACCGTGCCGGACGAGGCGAAGGGCGACGTCGACAAGGAACTCGCCTCCCTGGACCAGCAGATCGCCGAGGCCTATCAGCAACTCCGTTCCCACGGAGTGCAGATGGAGCAGAACGGCGACAACGGCGCCGACGCCGTGATGAAGCCGTTGAAGGAGAGGCGGACCGAGTCGATCGGCCGTATCGTCACCGCCGTCGACCAGGCGGGCGACCCGCCCCAGGGGCTCGACGACCTCGCGGACTGCACCCTCCGCTCCAACGGCGACCAGAGCGGCGCCGACGAGAGCGGTGAACAGGGCGGCGACCAGCAGCAGAACGAGCAAGGCCAGAACGGCCAGGGAGAGAACGGCCAGGGCCAGGGCGACCAGGGTCCGAACGGCCAGGGCCAGGACGGGCAGCAGGGCGCCGGAGACGCGCCGGCCGGGAACGGACCCGAGGCCGCCGACTACGCGGACATCAACTCCGTCCAGCCCGCCGCGCAGACCCCGCGCCCCCAAGACGGCGCCTCCACCGGCGAGTTCGTCACAAGCTGCGGAGTCAACGCGAACGGCCTGTTCAACTCTGACAACGTCATCGTGGCTCCCGGCGTCACCAACGGCGCCCACCACTTCCACGACTACGTCGGCAACCAGTCCAACAACGCCTTCGCCAGCGACGACGACCTCGCGAACGCCGACACCACCTGCCAGAACAAGGGCGACAAGTCCACGTACTACTGGCCCGTGCTGCGCCTCCAGGACGGCACCCGGGAACGGGACGCCGACGCCGCGGGCGGCGGCACCGAGGGCAACGCGGGCAAGATCGTCACACCCAAGCAGGTCACGCTGACCTTCGTGGGCAACGCGCGCGGCAAGGTCACCGCCATGCCGCGCCTCCTGCGCGTCATCACCGGCGACGCCAAGGCGTTCGTCAACGGCACCGCCAACGCCAACGCGTCCTGGAGCTGCACCGGCTTCGAGGACCGGCAGTTGAAGGACAAGTACCCGCTCTGCCCGCAGGGCAGCGACGTCGTCCGCACGTTCCGGTTCCAGAGCTGCTGGGACGGCGCGAACATCGACAGCGCCAACCACCGCACCCACGTGGCGTTCCAGGACGCCGAGGGCAACTGCCCCGGCGGCTTCAAGCCCATCCCGCAGCTCGTGCAGCGCATCGTCTACGACGTCGACGCGCCGAGCCTGAAGGACGGCGGCCGTACGTCGCCGCTGTTCGCGGTGGACTCCTTCCCGGAGCAGCTGCACAAGCCGGTCACCGACCACGGCGACTTCATCAACGTCTTCGACGAGGGCCTGATGACGGACATGGTCGGCTGCATCAACGAGGGCCGGAAGTGCGGTGCGGGCGCCGGCGACGACGAACCTTCGGAGCCCACCAAGAGCGCCGAGCCGCCGAAACCCACCAAGAGCGCCGAGCCCCCGAACCCGTCCGAGAGCGCGGAGCCCCCGAACCCCTCCGAGGAGCCCACCGAGAAGCCGGCGCCCACCGCCGACGATCCCTCCGACGACAAGGGCGGACAGGCGCCCGGCGGCCACGGCCGGCCCGACAAGCCGACGGCCGACACGCCGGGCAACGAGCAGGGTGGGGACAAGGACGCGCCGCCCGCCGACGTGGAGCCCAAGGCCGACGTCTCGTCCTCGGCCCACCACACCGCCGGTTCGCACGCCTCGCACGAGGCGTCCGGGAGCGATGACGGCGCGGCCGTCGGAACTCCCGCCTCCACCGCCCCGGCCGCCGCCGCCTACCAGCCCCAGACCCAGCCGCAGGCCGTCGGAGGCGGCGGGCTCGCCGACACCGGTGCCGACCTGTGGCCGGCCGCCATCGGCGGGATCCTCGTGATCGCCGGCTTCGTCCTGCTCCGCCGGATCAGGCGAGGCGCCCGGTGACCGCGTAACCCGGAACGAGGAGGGGACGACATCGGACGGCCGAGTCGTCCGGACGAGTCCTGAGGGGGCTTGTGCCCAGTCCACACGGGGCACAAGCCCCCTCGGCGGTCGCCGGGGCGGCGATCTCGACCAGCGGTGTGCGCCGATTCACAGCATCCTGGGGTGAGACGCGATCATGTCGTCCACATTGGGGAAGGCGAAGCTCCATGGACGCATCAGAGCAGGCACCGGATGACCGGCCCCTCGACCTGTACCTCGAAATGCTCCGCCTGCGCATGGCTCCGGCGGACTACGCGCTCTTGCTGCGCATGGTCGAGCCCGTACTCGAAGCGATCAGGGAGGAGAGGGTCGGAGCGATCGAACTGAATCTGGACGGCGAGGAACCCGACGACGTCCCGCAGGAGGTACGTGACGAGGCCTCCCTCGTGGTCGCGGTGGCCGTGACGGGCCGCCTGGACAACCGGATCGTCGAGCTGGAGACCGAGGAGATCGGTGTCGTCCGGGTCGTGACGGACTCGGGGACGGCGGACGATCCCGAGCGGTGCAAGGAGATCGCCGACTTCATCGGCGAGCGCCACCGCCAGGACGAGGAACTGCGCGGCATCGCCGAGGTGAGCGGTCTGCCCACCGATGTGTGAGACACACCGGGGCGCACGGCCCGCACCGGCCCGCCGAGGACACGGGCGGGTGAAGCGGGCCGAGGCGCCGCCGCCGTGAATCCCGCCTCCGGCCTTCCGGGGGCTTGCCGGGCGCAGAACCGGCCCGTCCGGACCCTCCCCGGGGGCTTGCCCGGCGCCGATCCGGCCGGTCAAGATCGGGTATGCGAAGAATCCTGGTCGCGGGAAGCACCGGCGCCGGAAAGACGACCTTGGCGCGGGCTCTCTCCGGGCGGCTGGGGATTCCCTTCCACGAGATGGACGCGCTCGCCATCACCGGGCCCGGCTGGCAGGAGAACCCGAGCCTCGTCGACGACGTGGCGCGCCTGACCGACGGCCCCGGCTGGGTGATCGACTCCTTCGGCCACGCGAGCGTGCGCGACCTGCTGTGGGCACGCGCCGACACGGTCGTCTGGCTCGACTACTCCCGAACCGTTGTCATGCGCCGGGTGCTGCGCAGGTCCGCCGCTCGCACCCTGCTGCGGCGCCGGATCTTCGGCGGGAACGTCGAGACGTTCGGCTCCTGGTTCACCGCCGACCACCCCGCGTGGTGGGCCTGGTCGCAGTACGAGACCCGCAGGGCCGACATCGCGGCCCGCTGCGACGCCCCGCGCCCGGCCCCGCTGACGGTCGTCCACCTCCGTACCCCGGGCGCCACGAAGTCCTTCTTCGACCGCCTGCCCGCACCGCCGG
The DNA here is from genome assembly GCF_040703595.1 of Streptomyces sp. NPDC007084. Taxonomy (NCBI): domain Bacteria; kingdom Bacillati; phylum Actinomycetota; class Actinomycetes; order Kitasatosporales; family Streptomycetaceae; genus Streptomyces; species Streptomyces sp. NPDC007084. The sequence continues at coordinate 144,540 of NZ_JBEYFY010000005.1, read as the reverse complement.
CCGCGATGCCTCCCGGCCGGTCCCGCCCGGCCACCCCGCACCCCCGAGACTGATCATGGTCTTCGGCCCCCGAAACATGGCGTAGGGTTGGGTTCACCGACGCGGGGTGGAGCAGCTCGGTAGCTCGCTGGGCTCATAACCCAGAGGTCGCAGGTTCAAATCCTGTCCCCGCTACGAGAAGACAAGGGTCCGGCACATGGTGCCGGGCCCTTCGTCGTGCCCCGGGCCCGTCGTGTGCCCTTGCCCTGCGCGCTGTCCGGCCGCCCGTGGCACAGTGCCGGTGTGGCTACCTTGCTGATCGTCCATCACACGCCCTCGCCCAACTGCCAGGCCCTGTTCGAGGCCGTCGTCTCCGGGGCGACCGCTCCCGAGATCGAGGGCGTACGGGTGGTGCGGCGCGCCGCGCTGAGTGCGACCGCTTCCGACGTGCTCGACGCCGACGGCTTCCTGCTCGGCACACCGGCGAACCTCGGCTACATGTCGGGCGCGCTGAAGCATTTCTTCGACCAGGTCTACTACCCGTGCCTGGACGCGACGGCCGGGCGGCCCTTCGGCTCCTACGTGCACGGCGGCAACGACGTCACGGGGGCGGTGCGCGGCATCGAGTCGATCACCACGGGCCTCGGCTGGCGGCGCGCCGCCGACCCCGTGACGGTGACCGGGGAGCCGGGCAAGGCCGACATCGAGGCCTGCTGGGAACTCGGAGCCACCCTCGCCGCCCAGTTGATGTCCTGACCGAACGGCTTGGCCAACTCGCCTTCACCGGCTGGCCGTTAAGCGTATGGCCGCTGGGTGGAGGGGTGAGGCCGGGCTGCCGTCAGGTCTTCGTGCCGGGCCGCGGCGGGGGGCCCTCGGTGGGCCGGCCGTCAGGGTCGTCGGCGGTGTGGGCGGTGGCCAGGTGGGGGAGCCGGAGGTGGTGGGCGGGGGTGCGTTCGATGACGAGGAGCGCGGCGTCGTCGGCGGGCTCCGCGCCGATGTGCCGGACCAGGTCGTCGTGGATGTGCCGCAGGAGGGCGTCGGGACCGGCGGCCGGAAAGGTCGCGATCCGCTCGGCCAGCGGATAGAAGGCGCCGTCCGGCGAGCGGGCCTCGATCACGCCGTCCGTGTACAGCAGCAGGAAGTCGCCGGGTTCGAAGGTGAACGGATCGGTGGGATGGCTCGCGGCCGGCAGTTCGCACATGCCGAGCGGCGGGTTCTGGTGGCGGGCGTGCAGGGTGGTGACCCGCTGGTCGCGCAGGAGCAGCGGCGGGGGATGACCGCAGTTGATCATCGAGGCCTCGGCACCGTCGTCGGGAATGTCGAGGACGAGCGCGGTGACGAAGTGCTCGCCGGGGTCCTTCGCGGTGTCGGCGACCTCGTCCAGGTCACGGCAGACGCTCACCTCCAGGGCGGCCGTCAGTTCCGGCAGGGTCGCGTACCGGTGGGCGCCCTCGCGGAAGGCGCCCAGCACCACCGAGGCCTCTCCGATGGCGGCCAGTCCCTTGCCCCGTACGTCGCCGATGAGCACGCGGGTGGACGAGGAGGCGGCGCGGGTGACCGCGAACAGGTCGCCGCCGATCTGTGTGTCGTCCTCGGCGGCGAGGTACAGCCACGCCGTGCGCAGCGGCCCGATCCGGCGCGGCGGCGGACGCAGCAGGACACGCTGGGCGGTCTCGGCCACCGACCGGGCCCGCACCAGCTCGCGGGCCCGCCGCTCCCGCACATGGCACACGAACACCACCAGGGCGGAGAGCACGATCAGGGCGATGATCTGCGCCACGTGGTTGGTGGTGCTCAGACCGCCGTTCAGGACGCCGATGACCACCTGGGCGGCCACCGCGAGCACCCCGACCAGCGCCGTGCGCAGGGGACCGGCGAACGAGGCCGTCAGGGTGGGCGCGATGACCAGCAACGGGCCGAGATGCACGCTGGTGGGGGTGCGGATGTCCACGACGGTGATCACGACGATCAACGCCAGTGGGATCGCCACCAGGCCACGGCCCGACGGTTGCTCCACGAGGCTGCCCACTGACCTGTGCCGGTTGCCCACGTGAACCAGTTTGCCCTGGTTTGCGCGACCGTGTGCTCCGCGGGGAGGCCGAGGGGCGCGTCTGGGGTCAGTTCCAGAGCGGATAGCCGACCGTGCGCTGGTACCCCTCGGGCCGGTCGTGGGGGTAGGCCAGCGTCATCCGCGTGTAGTGCTGCTGGGCCGGCTTCTTCTTCCAGGACTGCGGGTGGTCCAGCTTCACGATGACCGGGTACGAGTGGAACGTGCCCGCCGCGCAGTACGGCTTGCAGTCGTTGACCGCGTTGACGCCCTCGGCCACCGCCCCCTTCTGGTCCCAGCGCGACCAGTGCAGCGAGACGAGCCTGCTGTTCCCGTCGCCGCAGGCCAGGATGAAGTCGGCGGGGCGGACGTCCGGATGCCAGAGGCAGTCCACGAGGACGGGTACCGGCTGCTTCGGCCGCGGAGCCTGTGCCGTCGCGGCGGTCCGCGGGGCCGCGGAGGCGGTGCCCATCACGGCGGCGAGCGACGCGGCCGCGCAGAGGGTGAGGGCTGTTCTGGCTGTGCTGCTGCGCATAGGGGTGCTCCGTGCGGGACGACGGCCGTTCGGAAGCCGACGGGTGATCACCGGCCTCCGTCTCTACCACGACGCTACGGCCCCGATGTGTGATGCACCACTCATATGGATGAACGACATCATTTCGTGAGAATCGTTCCGCAGGACTTCACACCGGACAATCACCTGTTTGGCCGCCTTAACCGGGCAGATCGGCGGTGAGGCCGGCCGGTCCTAGAATTCGTCCGTGACGATTGAACCCGGTGAACCCGGTGCCTCCGGTGCCTCCGGTGCCTCCGATGGGCGGCGTGGGCGCAGGCCGGGCGGTCCGGACACCCGGGCCGCGATCCTGGACGTCGCGCGGCGCCGCTTCCTGGAGCACGGCTACCACGCGGTGACCCTGCGCTCCGTCGCCGGTGAGGCCGGTGTCGATCTCGCCCTGATCAGTTACTACTTCGGCTCCAAGAAGGGCCTTTTCGGCGCGGCCCTGGCGCTCGGCGCGAACCCCGCCGAACTCCTCGCCCAGGTCGCGGAGGACGGCGACCTGAGGACGTTTCCCGAACGGGTCCTCCGCCAGGTCCTCTCCGTCTGGGACGACCCGGTGTCGGGCCCGCCCCTGGTCGCCATGCTGAAGAGCGCCATCGCCGACGACGACGTCGGCGAACTGGTCAAGGAAGCGGTCGAACGGGAGATCGTCGCGCGGATCGCTGGCCTCGTCCCCGGGCGCGGCGCCCGGCAGCGCGCCGCCGCGTTCACCACCGTGATCGGCGGGCTCATCACCACCCGCTATCTGCTGCGCCTGGAGCCGATCGTGTCCATGCACGCCGACGACGTGGTCCGGGTCGTCAGCCCCCAACTGCGACAGGCCCTGCGCGGCCCGGCCCCCCGTACCCGGGCCGTCCGGCCACCGGCGGCGCGTCCTTGACCGGCCGGGCCGGGGCTCCGGCATACGCCCCGGCCCGCCGGGCTCAGCGGTAGGCGGGCCGCCCCCGCTCCTCCTCGGCGACCGGACCCCCCACCTCGGCCGAGGTCTCGTCCCCGGAGTGCTTCGGCGGCGGGGCGGAGTGCAGCAGCAGGGCGACGGCCACGGCGGCCAGTGCCGCGGCGGACGCGGCGCCCAGGAGAGCCACGTGCATGCCGTGCACGAAGGCGGCCGTGGCGCGGCCCGAGACCGGGCCGCCGATGGCGTGGGCCGCCGCGAGGGAGGACCGGGCCGCCTCCGCCACCCGCTCCGGCAGCCCCGGCAGGCTCAGACGGTCGCGGTAGGCGGCGCTGAGCAGGCTGCCGAGGACGGCGATCCCGAGCGCGCCGCCCAGCTCACGTGCCAGGTCGTTCATCGCGGAACCGACGTTCTGGAGAGAGCGCGGCAGGGCGTCCGTGATGGACGTCGTGGCCGGCGTCATGGACAGGCCCATTCCGGCGCCCAGCGGGACGAGACCGGCCGCGATGAGCCAGTACGGGCTGGACGCGTCGAGCCGGGACAGCACGCCCATCCCCGCGGCGACCCCCACCAGTCCCGCCACCCACGGCGCGCGGAACCCGAACCGGGCCACCAGGACCGGCGTCGCCCGCGAGAGCGGAACCATCGTCAGGGCCATCGGCAGCATCGAGGTCGCCGCCATCAACGCGCTGTCCCCGCGCACCAGTTGGAGATACTGCATCATCACGAAGATGAACCCGAAGAAGACGAAGAACTGAAGCGTGACCGACAGCGAACCGGCGGCGAAGTGACGGTCGCGGAACAGCCGGGGGTCCAGCAGCGGGTGGGTGCGGCGCAGCTCGAAGACCACGAACCCGGCCAGCACCGCGAGGCCCAGGCCGATGCCGCCGAGCGTGACCGGGTCGGCCCAGCCACGGGTCGGCGCCTCGATGACGGAGTAGACGAGCGCGACCAGGCCGAGCACGGCGAGGAGCGCGCCGCCGACGTCGAGCCGGGGCCGCGCCGGTTCCGCCGACTCGGGCACGAACAGCAGGGTCCCGACCAGCGCGACCAGGGCCAGGGTCACGTTCAGCAGGAACACCGAGCGCCACGACCAGCCCTCCAGCAGGGCGCCGGTGGCGAACAGGCCGACGAGTGCGCTCGCGCCCGCGACCGCAGCCCAGACGCTGACCGCCCGTGCCCGCTGGGCCCGCGGGAACGTGCTGGTGATGGTGGACAGCGTGGCCGGCATGACCAGCGCCGCCCCCACGCCCAGCACTCCGCGCAGGGCGATCAGCGTCGAGGGGTCGGTCGTCAGGGACGCGGCGGCCGACCCGGCGCCGAAGAGCGTCAGCCCCACGAGCAGCGCCCTCCGGCGGCCGAAACGGTCGCCGAGCGCACCGGCCGGGAGCAGCAGCGAGGCGAAGACGAGGCTGTAGGAGTCGATGATCCAGGAGAGCTGTGTCTGGGTCGCGTGCGTCTCGCGGGCGAGGTCGGGCAGCGCCACGTTCAGCGAGGCCATGGCGGCGACCACCGTGCCCAGGGCCAGACAGGTGACCACCAGGATCAGATTGTGACGTACGGCCGGCGGGGAACCGGCGGCCGGGGCGCGCAGGGAGGGCATGGGCTCTGTCCTTCGTCCGAGCGGTCCGGGTGGATCCCGGTGCCTGGAACCAGACTCGGCAGCCCGCCCGCCATCTTCCACGCCGATGAATTCTGACCTGGTGATTCGTGCGAGTATCCGGTCTTTGTTGAATTTCCCCGTCGACCGTGCGGCCGGTGTCTCAGGACCCGTCGGGGAAGGCGACCGCGCGCGGCAGGAACGCCAGCCGGGCCCGCTTCTCGGGGAGGCGCACCTCCGGCAGGTCGACCTCGGGGAGGACGACCTCGGGTCCGGCGGTGAAGCCCTGTCTGAGCAGTCTGCCGATCGCCTTGTGGTTGCGGATGTCGGGATCGGTCACGACGCGCTGCCGGTCGAGTCCGCGCAGCACGTACGAGGCGATGACCCCGGACAGGGACGCCGTCCAGCCCGGCCGGCTCCCGTCGGGACCGGCCGGCGCGAGGAGCAGGTGGATGCCGATGTCGCCGGGGCGGACCTCGTAGCACTCGCCGACCCGGTCGGCCTCCGGGTCGTAGGTCTGGAGCAGGGCGACCGGCTCGCCGTCCTTCTCCACCAGGAAGGCGTGGTGAGTGGTGAGCTTGTCCAACTCGCTGTAGATCTCGGTGATCTGATCCGGGGTCAGTTCGTTCATGCCCCAGAAGGCGGCGCGTTCCTCGCTCGCCCAGGCGTGGACGGTAGCGCAGTCCGCGGCGGGGTCGAGGGGCCGGATGCGGACGGTGCCGGTGCCGGGGATGTGCTCTTCGTGCACGAACGGCCGGGTGGGGGCGCACATTTCAGACATGGATCTCCTTGGGGCGGACGGTCCGGCGTGACCGGGGGTGAATCATATTAGGTTAGGCTTGCCTAATATCACCAAGAGATCATTTCGGAGGGGAGCGGGTAGATGGGGCAGCGACGTGGTTGGGAGGGTGCGGTCCTCAAACTGCTGAGGGCCAGGGACTTCGTCCTCACCGTGACGGAGGTCGAGGACGTGGCGCCGCTGTACCGGCGGCTGCGGGTCACCGACGGTGGTCTGCTCGCCGCGACCGGCGTCCACCCGACCATGTGGGTCCGCCTGTGGTTCGCCAACGCGGGCCGGCCCCACCAGCGGGCGTACACACTGGTCGACCCGGACCCGGAGACGGGCACCTTCGCCCTGGAGTTCGCGCTGCACGACGGGTGCGCCAGCGACTGGGCGCGCGCGGCGGCGCCCGGTGACACGATCGAGGCCACGGTGCAGGGCACCGACTTCGAGGAGCCCGCGCCCGCCCCGTCCCACCTCTACGCGGTGGTGGACCCGGCGGCCCTGCCCGCCCTCAACTCGCTGATCGGGGCGCTGGGTTCGGCGCCCGCGACGATCTGGTTCGAGGGCGACCTCGACGGGCTGCCGTGCGCCGTCGACCCGGCACGGCACGAACTGCGTCCGGTGCCCCGCCGCGACAACGGCGGGCACCTCGTCGAGCGGGTACGGGCCGAGCTTCCCGATCTGCTGAAGGGTGAAGCCGACCCCTACGTCTGGATCACCTGCGACACGGCGACCACGCGGACGCTCTCCGCGTACGTCCGCAAGGAGCTGGACGTGCCGCGCCAGCGGGTACACGCCCTCGGCTACTGGCGTGCGACTCCGGCACCCGTCACGGCCGGCGCCCCGGCGGGGGAGTAGCCCGGCAGGCGAGGGGACCGGCCGGGACGGCGTCCTCGGACGCGACTCCGGCCGGGCCCTCCGTGTGAGGCGGGTCCTCAGCGTGAGCCGGGTCCTCCGTGTGAGGCGGGTCCTCAGCGTGAGCCGGGTCCTCCGTGTGAGGCGGGTCCTCAGCGTGAGCCGGGCCCTCCGTGTCGGGATGGCCCTTGCTGTCGGCCCGTCCGTGGTGGTGGGCCGGTCACTCCCCGGGGCGGGCCAGGAGTTCGGTGACCTGCCGGCTCGTGATCTCCCAGGCCTCGGGCGGCAGTTGGCCGAGGTCCCCGTTGCGCAGCGCGCCGAGGAGCGAGTCCGGTTCCGTGTCGCACACGATGCTGTCGGCGAGCACCTCGTAACCGTCGCGGACCGCTACCCGCAGCAGGCGCCGGCCGTCGGCGGCGGGACGCAGGGCGGCGGCCACGACCAGGGGCGGCGCTCCGCCCGCCTCGCCCTCCGACTTGTGGTAGCTGCTGGCCGTCGGCGCGCTCCAGCGCAGGCCGAGCAGCAGATGCCGCTTGGCCAGGACCTCCGCCAGATCGGTCTCGCGGACCCCCTCCGGCTCCAGGATGACCGCGCGCGCGTCGAGCACGATCGCCCCGGGCAGCAGACAGCGCAGGGTGCTGCCGACGAGATTGCCGCCGACGGTGGCCGTCCGCCGGACCGCCCCGGTCCCCACGGTGGCCGCGGCGCGGCGCAGTACCTCCGGTACGCGGTCGTCGATCCGGTGCAGGAGCACGGCCGCGCCCAGCGTCCCGTCCCCGATGGTGTTGGCCTCCGGGAGGTCGCGCAGGGACATCGCCAGCTCCGGGAAGCCGTCCCGTTGCCAGCCGGCCCACACCAGCGTCGCGCCGCCTATCGGCACCGCCCCCTCGGCCAGGCACTCCTGTGCTTCGGACACGGACGTGGGCAGACGCAACAGCACGGCAGCCGACCTGCTTTCCTGGTGACATGGCGGCGGGGTGACGGTGTCCTGGCCAAAAGGCCCTCGACAGGCGCATTTTCACCGCACGACAGGGGGCGCGTACAGGGCTCACTCCGTCACCCGATGCGCCCCCGTTCGCACAGACGCGCACGCGAGTGTCCCTGGGAGCATGCCCGAACGTGCCCCCGGCACACACCGGAGGCAAGAGCGGTCGCCGCCGCCCCTTCGCCCGCGAGGTCCTGATGAGCCGTCAGCGGCCGTTCGAGCGGCCGGAGTAGGCCGCCCACCGTCCCTCGTGCCGGGCCACGGAGATGGGACGGCCGAAGCAACGGGTCAGCCAGGTGCCGGTGAGCGTCTCGTCCGCCGTGCCGCACGCCAGGACCCGGCCCTCCCGCAGCAGCAGGGCGTGACTGACCGCCGGGGACAGCTCCTCCAGATGGTGGGTCACCGTCACCGTCGCGAGCCCCGGACGGCTCTCGGCCAGCCGTTGCATCGCGTCCACGAGATCCTCACGGGAGGGCAGGTCCAGTGCGTTGAACGGCTCGTCGAGAAGCAGCAGGGACGGGTCGGCCATCAGGGCCCGGGCGATCAGCACCCGGGCCCGCTGCCCGCCCGAGCAGACGCCGTACGGCCGGTCCGTCAGCTCCTTGATGTCCAGCTCGGCCAGCAGCTCGTCGGCCCGCCGGCGCACCGCGTCGTCGTACTTCCGCCACAGCGGCTGCACGGTTCCGGTGTGACCGGTCAGGACCACCGTGTGCGCGGTGACGTCCTGCGGCACCCGCTGCGCGGTGCTCACATGACCGATACGGGCCCGCAGTTCCCGCACGTCGACGCGGCCGAGCCGGAAACCGAGCACCTCGACGGTGCCGCTCGTCGGGTGCATCAGCGCGCCCAGGAGCCGCAGCAACGTCGTCTTGCCCGCGCCGTTGGCCCCGAGGAGTGCCCAGTGCTCACCGGACCGGACCGTCCAGTCGATGTCCGAGAGGATCACCTGACCCGTCGTGTGACGGTGCACGTTCACCTCGCGGAGCGCGACCACCGCCCCTCGGAGTCCGCCTGCTTCCTCGGTCGGCACGTCACCCATCCCGGGCTCCCCTCTGCGGTCGGCGTACGCCGCACACTAGATGCCCCCGGCACGTTGTTGCTCCGCTGTCCACGAGGCGGACGGCGGAGCGGGTACGTGCCGGGGGAGAGGGCGGGGCCGGGGCCCGGGCAGCCGGAGGGAGACGTCCGGCGCGCGGACGGAGACTGTCCGGCGGCGGAAGGGACTGTCCGGCAGGCGGAGGGAGACTGTCCGGAGGGCCCGTTCCGTCACATGTTGATCATGTGTCCGGCGAGCCCGTGCACGGCCTCCTTGACCGCCTCGCCGAGCGTCGGATGCCCGTGCACATTGCGGGCCACCTCGTGGACCGTCAGGTCCCACTGCTGGGCGAGCGTCAACTCCGGCAGCAGCTCGGTGACTTCGGGGCCGATCAGATGGGCGCCGAGGAGTTCCCCGTACCGCGCGTCGGAGAGGATCTTGACGAAGCCCGCGGTCTCGCCGAGGCCGTGCGCCTTGCCGTTCGCGGTGAAGGGGAACTTCGCCACCTGGACGTCGAAGCCCTTCTCGCGGGCCTGCGCCTCGGTCCAGCCGAAGCTGGCGATCTGCGGCTGGCAGTAGGTCGCCCGCGGGATCATCACGTAGTCGAGTTCCATCGTCTCCGCGTCGGCGATCGTCTCGGCCGCCACGATGCCCATCGACTCGGCCGCGTGCGCGAGCATCAGCTTGGCCGTCACGTCCCCGATGGCGAAGATGTGCGGCACGTTCGTCCGGCCCCGGCCGTCGATGTCGATCGCCCCGCGCTCGGTGAGCTTCACCCCGGTGTTCTCCAGGCCGTAGCCCTCGACGCGCGGCTGGAACCCGATCGCCTGGAGCACCTTGCCCGCCTCCAGCGTCTGCCGCTGGCCGCCCGTGGTCACCATGACCTTGACCGCGTCCCCGGAGTCGTCGATCGCCTCGACCCGGGTGGACGTCAGCACGTTGATCCCGAGCCGCTTGTAGCGCCGGGCCAGTTCGGCGGAGACCTCCTCGTCCTCCAGCGGGACGATCCGGTCGAGGAACTCGACCAGGGTGACCTGGACCCCGTAGTTGTGCAGCACATAGGCGAACTCGACACCGATGGCGCCCGCCCCCGCGATGACGATGCTGTCGGGGAGCGTGTCCGACAGGATCTGCTCCTCGTACGTCACCACGCGCTCGCTCAGTGAGGTGCCCGGGAGCAGCCGGGTGGTGGCGCCGGCCGCGATGACGCAGTGGCCGAAGGTGACCGTCTCCGAGCCGCCGTCGGTGAGGGCGACCTGAAGGGTGTGGTCGTCGGAGAAGGTGCCGCGTCCGTCGAACTGGGTGATCTTGTTCTTCTTCATCAGGTAGTGGACGCCCTTGACGCGTCCGTCGGCCACCTTGCGGCTGCGTGTGAAGGCCTGCCCGTAGTCGAAGGTCACCTCGCCGTCCACGCGGATGCCGAAGGTCTTGGCCTCCTGCGTGAAGATGTGGGCCAGCTCCGCGTTGCGCAGCAGCGCCTTCGACGGGATGCACCCCACGTTCAGGCACACACCGCCCCAGTACTTCTCCTCGACGACCGCCGTGCTGAGTCCGAGCTGGGCCGCCCGGATCGCCGCGACATATCCACCCGGGCCGGCGCCCAGGACCACCACGTCAAAGTGTGCGCTCATACCGGCCAGCGTAGGCGCTGTCCCGCCGGGCACGCCTGGGCGGCGGGACTCGGCCCCCTCGCGTTCCGGTGTCGGGACACGCGTCAGGGCCGGACCTCGTGGGAGGGCCGGCCCTGACGTCGGTGTCAACTCAGACGAGGTCGAACCGGTCGAGGTTCATGACCTTGTCCCACGCGGAGACGAAGTCCTTGACGAACTTCTCCTTCGCGTCGTCGCTCGCGTAGACCTCGGCGAGCGCGCGCAGCTCGGAGTTCGAGCCGAAGACCAGGTCGGCCCGCGTGCCGGTCCACTTGACCTGGCCCGAGGCGTCGCGGGCCTCGAAGGTGTTCGCGTCCTCGGACGTGGCCGTCCAGGTCGTGCCCAGGTCGAGCAGGTTGACGAAGAAGTCGTTCGTCAGCTTGCCGGGGGTCTCGGTGAGGACACCGTGCGTCGACTGCCCCTGCGTGGCGCCCAGGACGCGCAGGCCGCCGACGAGGACCGTCAGCTCCGGGGCGCTCAGGGTCAGCAGGTTGGCGCGGTCCAGCAGCAGGTATTCGGCCGGGAGGCGGTTGCCCTTGCCGAGGTAGTTGCGGAAACCGTCGGCGGTCGGCTCCAGCGCGGCGAACGACTCCGCGTCGGTGTGCTCGTCCGTCGCGTCGACCCGGCCCGGCGTGAAGGGCACCTCGACGTCGTGACCGGCGTCCTTGGCGGCCTTCTCGACGGCCGCGACGCCGCCGAGCACGATCAGGTCGGCCAGCGAGACGTGCTTGCCGCCGGCGTTGAACTCCCGCTGGACGCTCTCCAGGGTGCGCAGCACCGAGGCGAGCTGGTCGGGGTCGTTGGCCTCCCAGCCGCGCTGCGGCTCCAGACGGATCCGGGCGCCGTTGGCACCGCCGCGCTTGTCGCTGCCGCGGAACGTCGAGGCCGACGCCCAGGCGGTGGAGACCAGCTCCGAAACGGTGAGGCCGGAGTCGAGGATCTTCGCCTTGAGGGCGGTGACGTCCTCGGCGCCGATGGCCGGGCCCTGCGCCTCGGGCAGCGGGTCCTGCCACAGCAGCGTCTCCTGCGGCACCTCGGGGCCGAGGTAGAGGGACTTGGGGCCCATGTCGCGGTGGGTCAGCTTGTACCAGGCGCGGGCGAAGGCGTCCGCGAACTCCGCCGGGTTCTCGTGGAAGCGGCGGGCGATCGGTTCGTAGATCGGGTCGAAGCGCAGCGACAGGTCCGTCGTGAGCATCGAGGGGGCGATCTTCTTCGACGGGTCGTGGGCGTCCGGGACGGTGCCCTCGCCCGCGCCGTCCTTCGGCTTCCACTGGTGGGCGCCGGCGGGGCTCTTGGTCAGCTCCCACTCGTAGCCGAAGAGGTTGTCGAAGAAGCCGTTGCTCCACCGGGTCGGCGTGGTGGTCCAGGTGACCTCCAGGCCGGAGGTGATCGCGTCCGCGCCCTTGCCGGTGCGGTACGTGCTCTTCCAGCCGAGGCCCTGCGCCTCGATCGGGGCGGCCTCGGGGTCGTCTCCGACGTGGTCGGCGGGGCCCGCGCCGTGGGTCTTGCCGAAGGTGTGACCGCCCGCGATCAGGGCGACCGTCTCCTCGTCGTTCATCGCCATGCGGCGGAACGTCTCACGGATGTCGCGGGCCGCGGCGATCGGGTCCGGGTTGCCGTTGGGGCCCTCGGGGTTGACGTAGATGAGGCCCATCTGCACGGCGCCCAGCGGGTTCTCCAGCTCGCGGTCGCCGGTGTAGCGCTCGTCGCCGAGCCAGGTGGTCTCCGGGCCCCAGTACACGTCCTCCTCGGACTCCCAGACGTCCTCACGGCCGCCGGCGAAGCCGAAGGTTTCGAAGCCCATCTGCTCCAGGGCGACGTTGCCGGTGAGGATCATGAGGTCGGCCCAGGAGAGGCTCTGGCCGTACTTCTTCTTCACGGGCCACAGCAGGCGGCGGGCCTTGTCGAGGTTGGCGTTGTCCGGCCAGCTGTTCAGCGGGGCGAAACGCTGCTGGCCGGCGCCGGCGCCGCCGCGGCCGTCGCTGATGCGGTAGGTGCCCGCGCTGTGCCAGGCCATCCGGATCATGAAGGGGCCGTAGTTGCCGAAGTCGGCGGGCCACCAGTCCTGGGAGGTGGTGAGCACCTCGGCGATGTCCTGCTTCACGGCCGCCAGGTCGAGGGACTGGAACGCGGCGGCGTAGTCGAACTCCTCACCGAGCGGGTTGGCCACGGCGGGGTTCTTGGCGAGGATCTTCAGATTGAGCCGCTCCGGCCACCACTGGCGGTTGCCGCCCCCCTGGGTCGGGTGCGGGGCGCGGCCGTGCGCGACCGGGCAGCCCCCTCCGGCCTCATCCGTTTTCGGGTCGGTGACGATCGCATCGTGGTTCTCAGACATGGGAATCCTTCCGGACGGGGCGGATCTCGGTGCTCAGAAAGAAAGTGAGGGGGGTGCGGCTCGGGGGCGTACCGGGGGCGGCCGTCACGTGCCGGCCGGCGCCGCGCGGTCCCTGCGGCGGTGGTCCCGGCATGTCTGTGTCTCCTGCCCGTACTGGAGTCTTCCTGTCCCTTGGCCGGCGCCGAAACCGATCCTACAATGGACAGAGTCCAAGTCAAGAAGGACGCCAAAGCCGTATCCGATCGGACCCCGGATGTGCACCGATAAACTGCGGGCATCCCGCCGGACCTGAAAAGGTGAACAGATATGAGTGACCTGCTGGAGCGACTGCGTGAGCGTGGCTGGCGGATGACCTCCCAGCGGCGTGTCGTCGCGGAGGTCCTCGACGGCGACCACGTCCATCTCACGGCCGACGAGGTGCACGCCCGCGCGGCGGAGCGCCTGCCCGAGATCTCCCGGGCGACCGTCTACAACGCCCTGGGGGAGCTGGTCTCCCTGGGTGAGGTCGCCGAGGTCGCGACCGACGGCCGCGCCAAGCGCTACGACCCCAACGCCCACCATCCGCACCACCACCTGGTGTGCTCCGGCTGCGGAACCGTCCGCGACGTCCACCCGGCCGGGGACCCGCTGGCCGACCTCCCGGCGGCCGAGCGCTTCGGCTTCACCGTGGCCGCCGTCGAGGTCACCTACCGCGGGCTGTGCCCGGCGTGCGCCTGACGGCCGCCGCGCACGACAGCGCGCACGGCCTGCGGATCCGGCCCGGTGGCCCGGGTGACGCGCCGGCCGTCCTCGGCCTGCTCGACACCGCGGTGGCCTGGATGAACAGCCGCGGGAACACCGAGCAGTGGGGCACGGTCCCGTACTCGCGCACGGAGGGCGGCGTCGAGAGGGTTCGGCGGTACGTCACCGAGTGCGCCCCCCACATCGCGGAGCCGGCCGGCACGCCGGTCGGCGCCCTGGTGCTGGACTCCGGGCCCAGCCCCCGGATGCCGATGATCAAGCCCGCCGACGAGCCCGAGCGGTACGTACGGCTGCTGGTCTCCGACCGCCGCCACGCCGGCCGGGGCATCGGCTCCGCGCTCCTGGCCCACGCCGCCGAGGAGACCCGCCGGGCCGGCCTCACGCTGCTCCGCGTCGACTGCTGGGCGGGCGGCGGCGGTGACCTCGTCGCCTACTACGCGCGCAACGGGTTCACCCCCACCGACGCCTTCGTCTCCGGGACCTGGCCGGGGCAGGTGCTGGCCAGACGGGTCGGCTGACAGACGGGCCGGACGGCCGGCGCGGCACCTTCGCCGAGGCTCCCGCGCCCCGCCCCTCGCCCTTCAGGCACCTACTAGGTACCATCGGCTCATGCCGTCACTGAATGTGTCCTTCACCGAGGCCGAACTCGAAGGCGTGCGGGCGGCCGCCGCGGCCGAGGGCAAGAGCCTCAAGCAGTACCTGCACGACCTCGGGGTGCGCGAGATGCAGCGCCGCCAGTTCGTCTCCGGCGCCGTCGCGTGGGCCGACCGGCTGCGCGAGGAGTTCGACGAGGCGTTCCCCGACGAGGTGCCGCCGGCCCGGCGCGACGGCGTCGCGGCCGCCTGATGCATCTCTACGTCGACGTCTCCTGGCTGCTCGACGTCCAGGAGGCCGCCCTCGACGACGAGGACATGTCCGTGTCGGACTACTCGGCCCTCGTCGCCGCCGTTGCGCGCCACCGGACCAAGCTGCCCACCCTCGCCGCGGCCGACCCGGACGCCGCGTGGCGCGCGGCCGCGCTGATGCACACCATCGTCCGGCTGGAACCGCTGCCGCACCGCAACAGCCTGTTCGCCGCGTTCGTCGCCGCCCAGTACATGGACCAGTCGGGCGAGGGCATCGACCCGCCGTACGGCGCGCTGTCGGATCTGGTGCGCAAGATCCGTGACACACGGCTGTCCATCGGCACGGTCGCCGATCAGCTGCGGTCCTGGAAGGTCTGAGCCTCCCGGGAGCCCGCCGATGTCTCCGGCCGCCCGAGCCGGCCGCCCGAGCCGCGGCCTTCGCCGCGCCGCCGTCCGGGTCCCGTCAGTGGCCCCGGCCGGCGGGGGCGGACCGGGGTGACGGGGTGGTCACCAGCGCCGACGGGTGCGGCCCCGCCGACAGCGCGGGGTCGAGATCGGCCTGACGCAGCTCGGCCAGCAACTCGGTCTGGCCGGAGAGCAGTTCGGTGAGGATGCGCCGGGCGGCGCGCAGCAGCTCGGCGACGTCGCCACCCGCCAGCGCGTAACTGACCGTCGAGCCCTCGCGGATGGACACCACGATCCCCGAGCGGCGCAGCACGGCCAGTTGCTGCGAGAGGTTGGACGGTTCGATCTCTATCTCGCTCAGCAGGTCCCGCACCGAGACGGGGCCACTCTGCAGCAGTTCCAGGACCCGGATACGCACGGGGTGTCCGAGCATCCGGAAGAACTCGGCCTTTGCCTGGTAGAGGGGAACCTGCCTGGTCACTCGTTCGCTCCCTGCCGCCTGGGACGGGTTGCTTCTCCCGCCGGCACGGCGGCTGTTGACGCGCCGTCACAAGCGGTGACGTACGGACCGATCCTCGCGGCTCCGCCTCCGCACACCCAGGGGAATGACCTGATCTGGATGTACCCAATTGAAGAAGTCTTCAAGTCATGGGCGTGCGGAGGCACGGAGCACACCGCCGACTAGACCTCCAGTTCCGCTTCGATCCGCGCGAGCTTGTGGCGCGCCATCGCCAGGTTGGAGGTGGCCTTGTTGAGCACCAGGTACAGGAACAGCCCGTTGCCGTCACGGCCCTTGAGCGGGCGGATCACGTGGTACTGGGTCTCCAGCGTGATCAGTACGTCCTCGATCGAGCTCTTGAGTCCGAGGTGTTCCATCGTCCGCATCTTGGCCCGGATCACGTCGGTGTTCCCGGCCGCCGCGATGTTCAGGTCGAGGTCGTTGCCGCCCCCCATGGTGCCCAGCGCCATGCCGCTCGTGTAGTCGACGAGAGCGGCACCCAGCGCGCCTTCGATCGATGTCATCGTCTCCTTGAGGGAGACCTCCACATTCGCCATCCCGATGTCCCCTCCTGGTCGCCGCGAGGCCGGCGGATCTCCGGCCCGTCGGTGCTCCGGACCCTACGGACCGCCCCCGGCGCCCAGCCGGGTTCTTTCGGGACTGGCGGAAGGAGTACTGAAACGCCCTTTCACGTATGCCTGGTTGATCGTTGTTGGTCGGCCGGTGACCGTGAATGGTCACGAGCTGGGCCGGGGCGCCGTGGTCCCGGGCGCGGCCGTTCCCACTCTCCCCTCACCCGCGGTTCGCCTTCGTGGGCGTCGCCTTGCGGCGCGGTCCCGCGAGGATCAGGCTCTCCACCCCCTCGTACACCTGGCGCTCCCGGTCAGCGGCGCGGCGGCCGGAGAGCACACTGCCGAGCCAGCCGAAGGCGAAGCCCAGCGGAATGGACACCAGACCGGTCGTGGTGAACGGGAACCAGTTGAAGTCCTCCGTGGGAAACGCCGAGGTGGGGGAGCCGGACACCAGACGCGTTCCCGGCATCAGGACCAGCACGGAGAGCGTCCCGCCGATCAGCGTGCTCAGCAGGCCGGCGCGGGTGAAGCGGCGCCAGAAGAGGCTGTAGACGAGAGCGGGGGCGATCGCCGAGGCGCCCACACAGAACGACATCGTGGCGAGCGGCTGGAGACTGCGGTGCTGCACGAGCACCGCGAGCGCGATCACGGGGGCGCCGACGACCAGCGCGGAGGCACGGGCGAAGGCCGTCTCGCGCTGCGGGGACAGGGGCGCCTCGCGGTCCGCGAAGATGTCGTGGGCCAGCGAGTTGGCACAGGCGAGGGTCATCCCGGCGACCGACGCGAGCAGGGTCAGGAAGATCGCCGTCGTGACCGAGGTGAACACCAGGGTCTCGGCCCGGGACACCACCGGGCCGAACGCGGCACGCGAGCCCAGCAGGTACGCCGTGTGCCCGCGCGGGTCGGCCGCCGCGATGTGGGAGCGGCCGATCAGGGCCGCCGCGCCGATGCCGATGACACTCGCGACCATCACGAACAGGGCGACCGACGACACCGCCCAGGACATCGAACGCCGCACCTGCCGGGCGCTGTTCGCGGTGAACATCCGCATGGTCACGTGCGGCAGACAGGCCCCGCCCATGACGATCGCGAACTGGGTGCTGATCATGTCGATCCGTGGATGCGGGCCACCGGCGAACTGGAGCCCGCCGTGCAGGAACTCGTGCGGCGCGCCGCTGCGTCTGGCCGCCGCGTCGAACAGCTCCCCGGGATTCCAGTGGAACCGGCCGAGGACCAGGACGGCGACGGCGATCCCGGAACCGAGCAGCACCACCATCTTCAGGAGTTGTATCAACGCCGTGCCGCGCATCCCGCCGATCGCCGCGTAGGTGATCATCAGGGTGCCGACGCCCACGATGCAGCCGGTCTTCATCGAACTGTCCGAGAAACCGAGGATGAAGGCCAGCAACTGCCCGGTGCTGGCGAGCTGGACGAGCATCATCGGGACGAGCGCGGCGATGGTGACCCCGCACGCCGTGACGCGCACCGCCCGGCCGGGCATGCGCCGCGCCAGGACGTCGCCCATCGTGAACTTGCCGGTGTTCCGCAGGGGTTCGGCCAGCAGGAACATCAGCACCAGCAGGGACAGCAGGGTACTGAGGGCGAGCACGACACCGTCGTAACCGCACAGGGCGATCACGCCGCCGATGGTCAGCACGGTCGCCGCCGAGATGTAGTCCCCCGCGATGGCGAGTCCGTTGCGCAGCGGGGACAGCGAGCGGTAGCCGGTGTAGAACTCGGCGAGGTCGTCGCTGTCCGGGCCGGTGAGCACACAGAGCAGCAGGGTCACCGTGACGGCGATGCTGAAGGCGACCAGGGACCAGGACTGGGTGGCTCCGGTGAACGGGCTCACCGCTCCCGCTCCTGCTCGCCGCCGGCCCAGGGGACACTGCGGTTCACCCGGCGGGCGAGCGGGTCGACATAGCGGCGCGCGGTGTGCTCGTAGAGCAGCACGGCGAGCCAGGTGGCGGGGATCTGGGAGAGGGCGAGCAGCAGGCCCACGGAGAGACCGCCGACGGCCGGCCGGTCCATGAAGTCGGGGGCGCCCGCGGAGAGACCGAGGAAGAGGCTGAAGTAGCCGAGCACCGCGAACGTGGTCACGCGCCGCTGCCGGCGGTAGGCGCGGCGCAGGATGCGCAGATCACGGTGGTGGCCCGTCCAGGCGCGCGGTAACGCCGCGTCGCGCAGGGGCCGTTCACCGTTGTCCGGGACGAGCCGGACCGGGAGGGTGGAGTCGTCGTCGTGCTGTCCGGGGAGCTGTCGCGCGGGACGGGCGGCGGAACTGTCGTACGACATGCCGGTC
This sequence comes from Streptomyces sp. NPDC007084, assembly GCF_040703595.1. NCBI lineage: Bacteria > Bacillati > Actinomycetota > Actinomycetes > Kitasatosporales > Streptomycetaceae > Streptomyces > Streptomyces sp. NPDC007084. The sequence continues at coordinate 126,452 of NZ_JBEYFY010000005.1, read as the reverse complement.
TCCTGGTGGGATGCGGGCCCGGCGGACATGGACCGCGGGACGGGGTGGGGCGCGGCGCGGGTCCTCGCACGCTATGCGGCCCTTCGGCCGGTGCGAAGGGCTTTCCCCCAAGTACCTGGTCGGACCGCGTATACGCCGCTGACCTCGGATGTTGTCGATGAAACCGCTGTGGTCCCAGCGCTGCGAGTGAGGGATGTGGCCTCTTGGCGAAGGCCTGCCGCGGTCGCGGGAGAACGCTGTGCGGGGAGGGCCGCGCGGGGGTCCGGAGCGGCTTCGGGACGCCCTCACGGGGGCTCGCCCAGTTCGTTCAGCGGAGTGCCGCGCGCCCACCGCGTGAGACAGGAACCGTCGATGAGACGGACATCGCCCTGCCGCCGCGCCCACTGGACGTCGCGGCGGCTGAAGGCGCCCCGGTGCACGACGAGGCGCAGCGGAGGGTCCCCGGCGTCCGCACGCCCCGGACGCGAGGGCGCGGGCGGGTCCTCGTCCGGCAGCGGCTCGGCCACCGGGCGGAACGCCACCTCGACGCGCCGGCCCCGGCCGTCCCGCGCGCGCACCCGCGGCCGGTCCAGGCCCCGCGCCGGCGGGAGCACCCGCCAGCCGTCCCGCCGCAGCATCCGCGACACGGCGAGGGCCAGCCCCTGGGTGTCCAGTTCCGCGAGTTCCCCGGCGGTGTAGAAGCCGAGCCGGCGCCGGGTCACCGGCCGCTGCCTGCGCAGCAGGGCCGGGCCCCCGACGAGGAGGAGGGCCAGCGCGCCGAGGGGTACGGCGATGCCGGCCACGCGGTATCCCACGGCCAGTGCGGCGACGAGCCCGCAGAGGACGAGGACGACTCCGGCGAGCGCCGGCAGCACCTCGCGCAGCGCGGGACCGTAGCGCCCCTCCGCCCGCAGCCGGCGGACCGCCGACCGGCGCTCCGCCCGCCCCGACAGGCCGTTCCCGGATATGCGCCCCCTCGATGTCACTCGGGCCAGCTCCCCCCAACCCTCGCGCGCCTCGGCGTCTGGCTAGGGCTACCCATCGCGAGGGGCCCGACCCTGCGGAGGGCGGGATCCGGCCACGAATCAGGCCGAACTCTTTCCTCCCGGGCGCTCGGGAGGGGGAGGGGAGAGCGGGGAGGCGGAGAAGGGGAGGTGAGGTCAGGGGCGGGGCCGGGGCGGGGAGCTACGGAGGCGGTGGTCGTGCGGCGGGGGCGGCGGACGTACGGCGGAGGTGGCGGACGTGCGGCGGAGGTGGCGGACGTGCGGCGGAGGTGGCGGACGTGCGGCGGAGGTGGCGGACGTGCGAAGGAGCCGGCGGACATACGGCGGGTGCGACGGACGTGCGACGGGGGCGGCGGTCGCACCGCCGCCCCCGTCCGCACCCGTCGTCCGGAGGCCGGGCCCGGGGCACCGGGCCGCTCAGACGCTGCCGGCCCCGGGTCGCCGGACCGCTCAGACGGTGCCGGAGTCCGAGATGACGATCTTCTTCTTGGTGTCTCCGGAACGGCTGCCGAGCGCCTCGATCGCCTTCACCACGTCCATGCCCTCGACGACCTCGCCGAAGACGACGTGCTTGTTGTCCAGCCAGTCGGTGACGATGGTCGTGATGAAGAACTGCGAGCCGTTGGTGTTCGGGCCCGCGTTGGCCATCGAGAGCAGCCCCGGCTTGGTGTGCTTCAGCGTGAAGTTCTCGTCGGCGAACTTCTCGCCGTAGATGCTCTTGCCGCCCGTGCCGTTCTGCCGGGTGAAGTCACCGCCCTGGAGCATGAAGTCCGGGATGACCCGGTGGAACGGCGAGCCCTTGTAGCCGTAGCCGTGGGCGCCGGTGGCCAGCTCACGGAAGTTCCGGGCCGTCTTCGGGACGACGTCGTCGAAGAGTTTGAACTCGATACGGCCCAGCGGCTCGCCGTCGGCCGTGACCTCGAAAAAGACGTTCTCGCTCATAGCTCTGCTCCTTTGGATACAAATGGTCGCCCCCGAGCATAGAGAGCCCGCGGCGGCGGGGGCGTGACCGGGGGTGATCGTTCGGTACGTGGCCGGCCCCGCGACCCCCGGCGGCAGCGTTCAGCCCCTGACGCGGAACGCCGTCAGGGGCTGAACCTCGCGACCCTCGGTCATGGTCCGGGACCGGCGGGCGGGTCTATTCGACCGTCGCCCAGTCGAGTGTGCGTTCCACCGCCTTCTTCCAGTTGGCGTAGCCCTGCTCGCGCTGGTCCTCCGACCACTGGGGCTCCCAGCGCTTGGACTCCTGCCAGTGGGTGCGCAGTTCGTCCGTGTCGGCCCAGAAGCCGGTGGCCAGCCCCGCCGCGTAGGCGGCGCCGAGCGCGGTGGTCTCGGCGACGACCGGCCGGCTGACCGGGACGCCGAGCACATCGGCCTGGATCTGCATGCACAGGTCGTTGGCCGTCACACCGCCGTCGACCTTCAGCACGTCGAGGTGGACTCCGGAGTCCTGCTCCATGGCCTCCACGACGTCACGGCTCTGGTAGCAGATGGACTCCAGGGTCGCCCGGGCCAGATGGCCGCTGTCGTTGTACCGGGCGAGGCCCACGATCGCTCCCCGGGCGTCGGAGCGCCAGTACGGGGCGAACAGGCCCGAGAACGCCGGGACGAAGTACACCCCGCCGTTGTCCTCGACGGTGCGGGCCAGCGTCTCGCTCTCCGCCGCGTCACTGATGATCTTCATCTGGTCGCGCAGCCACTGCACCGCCGAGCCGGTGACCGCGATCGACCCCTCCAGGGCGTAGATCGCGGGACTGTCGCCGAACTGGTAGGCGACCGTGGTCAGCAGGCCGTGTTCCGAACGGACCAGCTCCGTACCAGTGTTGAGGACCAGGAAGTTGCCCGTCCCGTAGGTGTTCTTGGCCTCGCCGGGGGCGTAGCAGACCTGCCCCACGGTCGCCGCCTGCTGGTCGCCGAGCACCCCGGTGATGGGGATCGAGGCCCGCAGCGGCCGGGAGGTGCGGGTCGTGCCGTACGCCTCGGGGGAGGAGGACGGGTTGATGGTGGGCAGCATGGCCCGGGGGATCCCGAAGAACCCCAGCAACTCGTCGTCCCAGTCCAGCGTTTCCAGGTCCATGAGCATGGTGCGGCTGGCGTTGGTCACGTCGGTGGCGTGGATGCCGCCGTCGGGGCCGCCCGTGAGGTTCCACAGGACCCAGGCGTCGGTGTTGCCGAAGATGGCGTTGCCCTGCTCCGCCGCCTCGCGGACGCCGTCGACGTTCTCCAGGATCCACTGGATCTTGCCCCCGGAGAAGTACGTCGCCGGTGGCAGGCCCGCCTTGCGCCGGATGACGTCGCCCTTGCCGGACCGGTCGAGGGCGGCGGCTATGGAGTCGGTGCGGGTGTCCTGCCAGACGATGGCGTTGTAGTAGGGACGGCCGTTGCGCGGGTCCCACACGACGGCGGTCTCCCGCTGGTTGGTGATGCCGATCGCCGCCAGGTCCTCCGCGGACAGGCCGCCGTGCCGCAGCGCGTTCTGGATCACCGAGTTGGTGCGCTCCCAGATCTCCACCGGGTCGTGTTCGACCCAGCCGGAACGCGGGAGGATCTGCGCGTGTTCGAGCTGATGCTTCGCCACCTCGTTGCCGGCGTGGTCGAAGATCATGAATCGGGTACTGGTGGTGCCTTGGTCCACCGCGCCCACGAAGTCAGCCATGGATTGCCGCCTCTGTTGTGTGTGTCAGGGCTGCTTGGAGGCCGGGATGCGTCCCGGGGGCTCGGGCTCCGCCGACGGCAGGAACCTGCCGACGAAGAGCTTGTACAGGCCCGCGCCGACCAGTCCACCGATCAGGGGGCCGAGGATCGGCACCCAGAAGTAGATGTTCCCGTACTGATCTCGCCAGGCTCCTCCGTATCCCGTGATGAAGCTCGCGAGGCGGGGGCCGAAGTCACGTGCCGGGTTGATCGCGTAACCCGCGAGGGTTCCCCAGGCCATGCCGATGCCGACGACGAGCAGGCCGGTGATGAACGGGCCCATGTTCGCGCCGGGCGGGGTGTTGAGCAGGTCCGTGATGGCCAGGATCACCAGCAGCAGGATGGCCGTGCCGATGATCTGGTCGCGGAACGCCCCCCACTCGTGGACCGGCAGGTTCGGGTTGCCGTTGGCCGGCAGGGTGGAGAACACGCCCTGGGTCTTGATGGTGTGTCCCGGGTCGGCCTTCGCCAGCGCCTCCGTGTAGTTCCAGCGCACGATCAGGGCCGCCACGAACGCGCCGACCGTCTGCGCCAGCATGTAAGGAGCCACCTTCTTCCAGGGGAATCCCTTGAAGGTGGCCAGCGCGAGAGTCACCGCGGGGTTGAGGTGCGCGCCGCTGATGCGTGCCGCGACGTAGACACCCATGGTGACGCCGATGCCCCAGGCCCAGGCGATGCTGTCGTGGTCGCCCAGACCGCCCGGTGGCGTGGTGAGCGCGCCGCCGGCGACCACCTGGGCCACCACGCCGCAACCGAAGAGGATGAGAATCATCGTGCCGAGGAACTCGGCGGACATTTCGCCGATTATCCCCAGCCTTTTAAACCGCTCAGCCATGGAAGCCCGCTTCCCGCCGGTTCAGGACCGGCCGACTACTGCCACCTGAGCCCTCCCTCACATCAGCATAGGATGATCAAGTGCTAAGCGCATCAAAAGGGAATCGGCGCGTTCTGATAGTCCGTGCGGTGGGCCTGACAGTCCGTGGAGCGGACGAAGCACGCCCAGGTCGGTAGGGTCCGGGCGGCTCGTCGCGGACGGCCGGTCCCGGAGCGGCAGCGCGGGGGAGCGGGTCAGGCGGGCACCGTGACGATGCCGAGCGGGTCGCTGGTCGGCTGCTTGGAGCCCCCCGCCGGCTCGGCGGTGATGCCGACGGCCGCGACGTCCTCCAGCGAGCCGCTGAGCACCCGCGCGTGGCCGCCGCCCGAGCCGGGGAGCAGGCCCGCCGGCCGCAGGTCGCCGGTCTTCGCCGCGAACCAGAGTTCGTAGACCTTGCCGTCGCCGAGGTGCGGAAGGCCCGCCGCGACGACCGCCGCCCGGCCCTGCGCGCGCGAGGCCACCACGCTGATGTCGCCGCCGCCGGCCAGTTTGCGCGTACTGATCGTGGCGTCCCGCGCGGTGATGATGCCGGTGACGGCCGATGCCCGCTCCCGCGCCCGCGCGGCCTGCGTCCGGGCCTCGTCGGCCCGCTGGTGCTGCCACGCGGCGACACCGCCGAGCGCCACCGCGAGCGCCAGGCACGCCGCGAGCGCCACCCGCAGGACCCGGTGGCGGCGCACCGGAACCGGGGCGGGGGCGGGGGCCGGGGCGTGTTCCTGCTCGGTGCCGGTGATCCGGTCGAGGACGCGTCCGCGCAGCTCGGGGGAGGGTGCCGCCTCGTGGCCGGAGGCGAGTTCGAGGGTGACGGCGGACAGCTCCGCCACTTCCTCCCGGCAGGCCGCGCAGCCAGCGAGGTGGTTCTCGAACGCCGCCTCCTCGGACGGCGGCAGGGCGTGCAGGAGGTACGCGCCCACGAGCTGGTGGAGGTCCTCGGCGGTCATGGCCCGCCCTCCAGACACTTCTTGAGCTGCCGCAGCCCCGAACGCATCCGGGACTTCACGGTGCCGGCCGGGGTGGCCAGACAGTCGGCCACCTCCAGATAGGTCATGCCCTGGTAGTAGGCGAGGACCAGCGGTACGCGCTGGTGCCGCTCCAGGGCGGCGAGGCAGCGCCGGACGTGCCGGCGGTCCTCGTGCCGCTCGACGGTCTCGGCGACCTCGTCGAAGGGCCGGTCCTCGGCGAGCAGGGCGCTGCGCTGCTCGCGTGCCGTGCTGGCCTGGGCGTGCCGGACCCGGTCCACGGCGCGCCGGTGGGCCAGGGCGAGCACCCACGCGCGGGCGGCGCCGAGTTCGGGGCGGTAGCGGTCCGCCGTACGCCAGATCTCCACCATCACGTCCTGCGTCACCTCCTCCGCCTGTGCCTCGTCCCGCAGGACCCGGCAGATCAGGCCCTTGACCGGCCGGGCCAGGGTGTCGTACACGTCGGCGAAGGCGTCGTGGTCGCCGGTCGCGGCCCGCTTGAGCCGCCCGTCGAGCCACGCCTCGGCCGAGGATCGCCGTGGCGAACCGTGTCCGTCCTGGCCGGTCTTGGACATCGCTTCCAGAATCCGTCCGTCGCTGCCGTCTCGTCCGGTTCGACTCTGCTGCCCCGGGGGCGTTTCCGCAGCCCGGGGAGGCAGTGTCCGCCGGTGGCCATCGGTGGCCCCGTCGCGGGGGCGGGACGGCCGATGTCCGCCGGCCGTGCGGAGCCGGGGTGCCGAGCGCGACGGCGTCACTGGGTATTCGTAGCCGCCAGGCCCCCGTATGACCACCGCGCCCGGCGGGGTCGGGCGAGTGCGGGGGGAGGGATCCGTATCGGGTGAGTGCGGAAGAGGAAGCCGTGACGGGCGAGTGCGGGGGCCGCTTCGGCCGAGTGCGGGCCACGGGGCTGTGGCCGAGTGCGGGGGAGGGGGTCGTGAAGTTCCGGAGGTCTGTCCTCATACGTACCTCCGACGGCTCCGAATACCTTCTGTCCCGCACCTCGTGAGCCTCGGGGCGTCCCGTGACAGGGGCGCGAACTCCCCCGGCACCGGCTCCCGTTGTGCACGCCGATGACACATGCGAGGGAGGTGAGTCCGATGACCGCACGCATCAGCCCCCGGCGCCTGCTGGCCGGTGCCGCCGTGACAGGCCTGCTGGCCGGTGGCGCCGCGCTCGGCACGTCCGGTGTCGCCGCCGCTGCGCCGACACCGACGTCCGCCGCCACGGCGGTGACCGGTGACCACCACGGCCACCACGACCGCTGCGAGTGGAAGAAGGGCCACTGGGAGAAGAACTGGGTTCCTGGGCACTGGGTCAAGAAGTGGGTCGACCACGACACCTGGCACCAGGGCTACCGTGACCATCACGGCGGCTGGCACCAGGGCCATCACAGCCACGACTGGAAGAACCAGTGGGTCTACGTCCCCGGCCACTGGGACCAGCACTGGGTCAAGGGTCACTGGGACTGCGACCACCGCTGACCGCTCGTGACCGCGGGTGAGGGCCGGGACGCGTCCCGGCCCTCGTTCCTGCCCGCACGCGCTCGTTACGCCGCGTGGATGACCGTACGCGTCGGGCGCTCGCCGAGCCGCCACCGGCGCCGCGCCTTGCCGCCCCGGGGACCTCGGCGCACCCTTGTCCCATGGGAGCGCGTGACGGGCCGACGCTCATCACCTCCGTGCAGCGGGCCTTCCGCCTGATGGAGGCGGTCGGCGCGCACGAGAACGGGGCGCCCGCGAAGCAGCTCGCGCGCGAGACGGAGCTACCGCTGGCCACCGCCTACCACCTGCTGCGGACCCTCGTCCACGACGGCTACGTCCGCAAGCTCGACGACGGCGGCTTCATCCTCGGCGACAAGGTGCGCACGCTGCACACCCGGGGCCGTGGTCAGGAACTGCTCGGCCGGATCCGCCCCGCCCTCGCCGCGCTCCGCGACGAACTGGCGAGCGCCGCCTACCTCACCTTCTACGAGGACGGGGAGATCCGGGTCGCCGAGATCGTGGACGGCCCCCGGGCGCCCCGGGTCGACCTCTGGGTCGGCTTCGAGGACGCGGGACACGCCACCGCCCTGGGCAAGTCCGTCCTGCGCGAGATGGACGAGGAGTCCCGCGACGACTACCTCGCCCGGCACGCCCTCGCCGACCTCACCCCGCGGACCATCACCAGCCGGACCGAGCTGCTGCGCCGGCTCGCCTCCTCACCGCTGGCCCCGGCGGTCACGGACCTGGAGGAGTACGCCCTCGGCACCGTCTGCGTCGCCGTGCCCGTGTACAGCGGGGACACCCTCGGTTCGCTCGGCGTCTCGCTGCCCGCCGACCGGCTGCCCCGGATCGAACAGGTGCTGACAAGGCTCGTCCCGACCGCGAACCGGGTGACGCGCGGACTGTCGCTCACTATCTGAAAACCCGCTCCTTGCGGCGCTTACGTCGAACGTATTTCCTAGATGAAACGGACATTTCTGAGGAATCTAGGTGAGGACTGCGCCCGAGTATGAATCAGGACCGAGAGTACGGCGGCGGACACGGACGGACAGGCAAGGACGGGAACCGGACTCTTTGTGACGCCGTGCGCGCGCTCGGCACCGCGGCGGCGTGCGCCCGGCGCACCACCCTCACCGACCTCGCCTTCGGCACCTCGACGCTTCCCCTGCTCGTCGTCGTCACCGTCGTGCTCGTCGACCTGACCGGCGGGACGGGCGTGATCTGGCTGTCGGTGCTGGCCGCCGGGCCCGCGCTGGCCGCCGCCACGAGCCGGCCCTGCGGTGTCCTGTGCGTCGGCCTGCTCGCCGGAGTTTCCAGCGCGCTGCTCGGCGTCCGGGACGGCGTCCCCGCCGAGGAGCTGGCCGCCGTGCTCTCCGCCCTGGCCGCCGTGACCCTCGCGAGCGTCCTGGCCAGCGCCCTCCGGTGGCGGCGGGAGCGGGTGCTCGCGGCGGTCCGGTCGGTGGCGGAGGCCGCGCAGCATGCCCTCCTCGCCCCGATCCCGTCGAGCGTCGGCCCGTTCCAGGTGGCCGTCCGCTACAGCGCCGCGGCGGCCGAGGCCCGGATCGGCGGAGACCTCTACGCCCTCGTGCCCACGCCCTACGGCGTCCGGATGATCGTCGGCGACGTCCGCGGCAAGGGGCTTCCCGCCGTCGGCACCGCGGCGCTCGTCCTCGGCGTCTTCCGCGAGGCCGCCTACGACGAGCCCGACCTGCTCGCCGTGGTCGGCCGCATCGAGCGGAGCCTGGCGCGCAACCTCGGGCACGACGACTTCGTCACCGCCGTGGTCGCCGGCTACCCCGAGCCGGGCCGCCTGGAGGTCGTCAACTGCGGACACGCGCCGCCGCTGCACGTCGGCACGTCCGGGCAGGTGTCGTCCGTCGACCCCACCCACCCCGCGCCGCCGCTCGGGTTGCGCGCGCTGACCGCCGAGACCCCCACCCTCCAGGTCCTCCCCTTCGCCGACGGAGAGCAGTTGCTCCTCTACACGGACGGTGTGACCGAGGCGCGCGACCACGGGCGGGCGTTCTACCCCCTCGCGGAGGGACTGGGCCGCCATGTCTGCGACGAGCCGGCGTCCACGCTCGCCGCCCTCGACGCCGAACTCCAGGCCCATGTCGGAGGGCGGCTGCACGACGACGCGGCGCTGCTCCTGCTCCGCAAGCCCGCAGTCCGGGAGCCCGCCCGCCCGGGTGATCCGGTGGACCGCACGCCCGCCGCCCTCACGGGCGGCGGCTGAGCGGGACCGCGGCCCCGCTCAGCCGCCGCACGCGGCGTCTCCCGCTCTCCGCCTCCGCACGCGGCGCTTCCAGCTCCGTGAGCGGTGCCTCGGTCCCGGCGCCCGCGCATGAGGCGCTTGCGCCTCCGTCCGCGGCTCGGCCTCCGGCTCCGCCCGCCCCGCTGTCGCCCTCCGGCGCGGATCAGGCGCTCACGCCGCCGCGCGCGTCCCCGCGTCCGCGCCCCGGAACGCGGGATGCTCGCCGAGCCGGTGGACGTACTCGCGCAGCCGGGGGCGGGCGCACAGGGCCTCGGCCGGGACGAGCCGGGTGAGGGCCACCCACGCGTCCACGTCCGCCGCCGTGAGCCGGTCGCCCAACAGGTAGGGGCCGCAGGCCAGTTGGCGGTCGAGGAGTTCCAGCGCGGCCGACCGGTCGGCGGCCGGCGCGGACGCCGTGAGGTGCCGGTCGACAAGGTCGCGCAGCGCGTCGATGTCCTGGGCGAGGGCGGCCGGGCGCAGTGTGGGCAGGCAGGCGGCCGAAGCGCCGGCGAGCAGGCCCGTGAGGTCGCGGAGAATGTCGGGGGTGTGGTTGCTGACGATGCGTCCGCTCCAGCGGTCGCACAGCGCCGGGGCCGTCACCGGTCCGTCGTAGTGGTGCACCGTCGCCTCGTAGGCGCGGCGGAGGGAGGCGAAGGCGTCGGAGGTCTCGGCGGGGTGCGTCAGGATCGTGGTGGCGACCGAGTCCCTGAGGCCGAGGAGGTCGAGCGTGATGGAGATGCGCAGCGAGCGCGGACAGCCCGCCGACAGATACAACTCGTAGCGGTGCGGCGCCGGGTAGAAGCCGCCGGCCAGGCCGACGCCGATGCGACTGTGGACGCGGTGCGGAAGGGCGGCCGGCCGGACCGTCCGGGGGTGCGGTCCCGTGCCGGGGGCCGGCGGCTCACCGGCGACGGCGAACGCGGCGGACTCGGCCGGGCGTGCCGGTGAACTCTCGTTACAGGGAAGGGGGTTGGACGTGCTGGAACCGCGCGAAGCTGTCTCGGGCATGACTCTCCCTAGGGGGAACGAGGAAGCCATCGCCGCCTTGTGGGCATGGGCGATGAGCGGCTGGATGCGGAGCGAACGCGCTGGACGCGCCGGCCCGGATCGAACGGGCCGGCAGCGGATCAGTAAGCGCTGGAGACGCGCAGAAGGTCGATGTGCAAGCGCCTCGTCAAGTCGTTCCGCGGCATTCCCACCGGTCCCAACCTCGGGGCTCGCGAAACGCGAGACCACGCTTGCCCCGCCGCACCGGCGGAACCCGGTCGTCACCCGGGGCACCCCGTCGCGGTGGAAGGGTTGCCTGTCAGCGGGCCGGGGCCGATGACCACTGGAGCGGGCGAACCCGCGCCGTGGGCGCTGACAATCGTGACCGTCCACGCCAGTTTCGGCGTGCTCCCGTGCGCCGTCAAGAAGGCGGACGACACGGTCTCATCAGGTGGTCACTCGCATTGACATTCTTTTCGGACCAGGCCTAACGTGCGGCCACAACGAGACGCCCCAGGGCCGGAGAAGTGATGGTGACAGCGATGTACGCAGTCGACGGGACGGCCGCATGGCGGCGCCTCGGCCGCGACGTGCTGTGCGCGGACCGCTCCGTCGACCTGCTGCGCGTCAACAGCGCCCTGTGTACGGGCACGTGTCGCACCCTCTGTCACGGCTGACGGTTCTCCTTCCGCATCTCTGACGACCACCGCTGTCGCGGTGTGCCCCCTCTCCGTCCAGCCCCCGTGATCCCGTGCGTCCGTGCCGCGTTCCGCGCCGAGCCGTTCCGGCCGCGCCCGCGCGTCACCGATCGCCGTGGTCCGGGGTGTCCGAATCCGCTGGAGCTCTCCATGAGTGAATCTCCGGGCATAGCTGTGTCCTCCGGATCAGCGCCGCCCGCCGAGACGACCCCCCGTCCCGACGTCCCCGCCGCGCCGAAGCCCCTGTCGGCCCAGCGCGTCGTTCCGCTCCGGCGCCCCGGTCGCTGGATCATCACGGCCGTCGTGCTCGTGCTGGTCGCCCAGATCACCCATGGCCTGGTGACCAACCCCTTCTACCAGTGGGACCGCTTCCAGTACTGGTTCCTGCGCCCGACGATCCTCGACGGCCTGCTCATCACCCTCGAAGTCGCCTTCTACAGCGCGGTCTTGGGCCTGCTGGGCGGTGTGCTGCTGGCACTGGCCCGGCTCTCCCCGAGCCCGGTGCTCCGGGCGGTGAGCTGGGTCTACACCTGGCTCTTCCGCTCCGTACCCCTCATCGTCGTCCTGCTGTTCCTCTACAACTTCAGCGCCCTGTACAAGACGCTGAGCGTCGGCGTGCCCTTCGGTCCGGCCTTCTTCTCCTTCGACGAGTCGCGCCTCGCCACCGACATGGTCGTGGCCGTCATCGGACTCAGCCTCAACGAGGCGGCGTACGCCTCCGAAGTGGTGCGCGGCGGCATCCTCTCCGTCGACCAGGGCCAGCACGAGGCGGCCTCCGCCCTCGGCCTGCCCAAGCGGTACCAGTTCGCGAAGATCGTCTTCCCGCAGGCGCTGCGCTCCATCACCCCGAACTACGTGAACCAGCTGATCGGCCTGATCAAGGGCACCTCGCTGGTCTTCTACGTCTCCCTGCTCGACCTGTTCGGCTCCGTGCAGAGCATGGGCAGCACCTACCCCGGCGACATCGTGCCGCTGCTGCTGGTCGCCACCGCCTGGTACCTGATCCTGACCAGCGTCGTGTCCGTCGTCCAGTTCTACGTCGAGCGGCACTACTCGCGGGGCGCGCTGCGCACCCTGCCGCCGACCCCGTTGCAGAAGGTACGGCACGGTCTGCGCGACGCGCGGGCCCGGCTCCGGAGGGAGACGGCGATATGAGCGGCGACGCGCGTCAGACGACGGTCGAGACGGGGACGGCCCCGCAGGACCGGACACCCGGCACGGCCTCGGCGGCCGAGGTCGTCGCGGCGCTGGAGATCCAGCCCGCCGCGGTCGAGGTGCACGACGTACACAAGTGGTACGGCGCCCACCACGTCCTGGACGGAGTGGAGTTGACCGTCCGTCCCGGAGAGGTCACCGTCATCCTCGGACCGTCGGGCTCCGGAAAGTCCACCCTGCTGCGGGTCATCAACCATCTGGAGAAGCCCGAGATCGGCCATGTCAGCCTGAACGGCGAGCTGATCGGGGTGCGCCGGCACGGTGAGCGGCTGAAGGAACTCAGCGAGCGCGTCATCCTGGGGCAGCGCAGCCGCATCGGGTTCGTCTTCCAGAACTTCAACCTCTTTCCGCACCTGACCGTGCTCGACAACGTGGCCGCGGCCCCGGTGGCGACCGGGAAGCTGTCCAAGCCCGAGGGCCGGCAACTGGCCCGCGACCTGCTCGCCCGGGTGGGACTCGCGGACAAGGCAGGCGCCTACCCACGGCAGCTGTCGGGCGGGCAGCAGCAGCGGGTGGCGATCGCCCGTGCCCTCGCCCTGCGCCCCGGCGTCATCCTCTTCGACGAGCCGACGTCCGCGCTCGACCCCGAACTGGTCGGCGAGGTACTCGCCGTCATCAAGGACCTGGCCCGAAGCGGCACCACGCTCGTCATCGTCACCCACGAGATCGGCTTCGCCCGCGAGATCGCCGACCGGGTGGTCTTCATGGACGGCGGCCGGATCGTCGAACAGGGCCCGCCCTCCCAGGTGTTGGACCACCCGCGGCAGGAACGCACCCGCGACTTCCTGAGCAAGGTCCTCTGATCCACACCCGCTGACCCCATCCCTCCGGAGCGGGCCTGGGCACCCAGGCCCTCCGACCGGGCCCCGACGCCGGGCGACCAGGCGCCGGCAGGCACGGACCCGCGTCCCACAGATGTCGCGGCCCGCCGGGACCGCGCCCCCACACCCTCACCTCATCCGACAAGGACAGTCATGCGCACCCTCCCCCTGAACAGCAGAATTCTTCGCGGCGTCACCGCGACCGCGGCCGTCGCCTCCCTCGCCGCCGGGCTCGCCGCGTGCGGGGGCGACAGCGACGCCGCGACCCGGACCGAGGGCGCCTCGGCCGGCACGGTCACCGTGGGCGCGCTCTCCAACGGCGCGGCCAGGGAAACCAAGTTGAAGGTGTCCGAGGTGAAGTCCATCAGCGCCGAACTGCCCAAGTCCGTCGCCAAGAGCGGCACCCTGCGGATCGGCGTCGGCGCCCTGCCCGCCGGCTTCGCGCCCCTGGCCTACGTGGGCGGCGACCAGAAGACGCTGACCGGCGCCGAGCCCGACCTCGGCCGGCTGGTCGCCGCCGTCCTCGGACTGAAGCCGGAGGTGAAGAACTCGACCTGGGAGAACCTGTTCGTCGGCATCGACAGCGGCAAGGTCGACGCCGCCTTCTCCAACGTCACCGACACCGAGGAGCGCAAGAAGAAGTACGAGTTCGCCTCCTACCGGCAGGACAACCTCGGCTTCGAGGTGCAGAAGAAGAGCACCTGGAGCTTCGACGACGACTACCGGAACCTGGCCGGCAAGACCGTCGCGGTGAGCGCCGGCACCAACCAGGAGAAGATCCTCCTGGAGTGGAAGGCCAAGCTCGCCAAGGAGGGCAAGAAGCTCAACGTCAAGTACTACCAGGACAACAACGCCACCGCCCTGGCCCTGGCCAGCGGAAAGATCGACATCTCCTTCGGCCCCAACCCCGGTATCGCCTACCACATCACCCAGACCGCCAAGACGCCCAACCCGACCCGGAACGCGGGCACCTTCTCCGGCGCCGGTGAGACGCTCCAGGGCCTGATCGCGGCCACCGCGAAGAAGGACAGCGGGCTCGCCAAGCCCCTGGCCGACGCGATCAACTACCTGATCAAGAACGGCCAGTACGCCAAGTGGCTGGCCGCCTGGAACCTCTCCAACGAGGCCGTCGAGACCTCCCAGGTCAACCCGCCCGGCCTGCCGCTCGACAACTCCTGAACCAGCGCCCGCCCCAAGGGACTCCGCCGTGCCCCGGCGGAGTCCCGGGGCGCGTCCGGCCGTGTTTCCAGATACGGAGAACCCGCACCACCATGTCCACCACCGTCCGTCCCGCCGCCCCCGCCCCGGTCCCGACCGGGCCGCACGTCCTGGACAACGCGGCCTGGGCCGCACTGACCGGGCCGCACGCCCACCTCGCCGAGCGCGTCGGCCGGGCCGCCCGCTATCCCACCGACGTCTCCCCGTTCACCGCCCTCGCCGACCCGGCCGACCCCCGCGCCTGGGACGACCTCGCCGCCCTGGTCGGCCCGGGCGCCGTCGCGCCGGTCACCGCCGTACAGTCGGTGCCCGACGGCTGGACCATCGAACAGGGCGGCGACGGCGTCCAGTTGACCGCGACCACGCTGCGCTCCGAACCCGCCCCCGAGGCCGTACGGCTCGGACCCGCCGACGTGCCCGAGATCCTGGAACTGATCGCCCTCACCCGGCCCGGCCCCTTCCTGCCCCGGACCGTCGAACTCGGCACCTACCTGGGCATCCGCGAACACGGACGCCTGATCGCCCTGGCCGGCGAACGCCTGCGCCCACCGGGATGGACCGAGATCAGCGCGGTGTGCACCCACCCCGAGCACCGCGGCCGCGGACTCGCCACCCGCCTGGTCCGCGCGGTCGCGGCCGGCATCAGGGAACGCGGCGACACCCCGTTCCTGCACGCCGCCGCCGGCAACACCAACGCGATCCGGCTCTACGAGTCGATCGGCTTCACCCTGCGCCGCCGCACCCGCTTCCTGCTCGTCCGCACGCCCGGCGGACAGCCGGCACCGGCGGAGCGGCACGACGAAACCCGGCCGGGTGAGGAGACCCGGCCGGGTGAGGAGACCCGGCCGGGCGAGGAGTCCCGGCGGCCGGAAGAAAACGCGTAGCCGTGCGGTTGTGCTTGTTCGAGGCCGTGCGGCGCCCGGTCGGGGAACCGCGCGCGCCTGGCGGACGAAGGCCCCGGGAAGCCCGGGCCGGGAGGGCGGAGGTGAGGCACATGCGTCACGCCTCCCGCCGCCGCGCGCCCCGGCCCCTTGCGCCCCGCCGCCTCGACCTGTACGGCCGGCCGCACATCGATCTGCTGCGGGTCGCCGGCGCCCTCTGTCGCCCCTGACCCGTTCCCTCACAGCCGCGCCCCGCTCTCACCGGGGCGGCTTTCTCGTACGGTCGACCAGGAAGGCACTCACGTGTCCTCATCACCCACACCCCTGCACCTCGCCGTCGCCCTGGACGGCGCGGGCTGGCACCCGGCCGCCTGGCGCGAGCCCGTCGCCCGCCCCCGCGAACTGCTCACCGCCGCCTACTGGACCGACCTGGTCACCGAGGCCGAACGCGGTCTCCTCGACTTCGTGACCATCGAGGACGGACTCGGCCCGCAGTCCTCCTCGCACACCGAGCCGGACGGCCGCACCGACCAGGTGCGCGGCCGCCTCGACGCCGTGCTCATCGCGTCGCGGATCGCGCCCCTGACCCGGCACATCGGCGTGGTGCCGACCGTGGTCGCCACCCACACCGAGCCGTTCCACATATCCAAGGCGATCGCCACCCTCGACTACGTCAGCTCCGGCCGCGCGGGCCTGCGCGTCCAGGTCAGCGCACGGCAGAACGAGGCCGCGCACTTCGGACGCCGTACGCTCCCCGCGTTCCGCTTCGAGGACTACGACACCCCCGCCGTGCAGGAAGCGGTGGCCGACCTCTTCGACGAGGCCGCCGACCACGTCGAGGTCGTGCGCAGGCTCTGGGACAGCTGGGAGGACGACGCGGAGATCCGCGATGTCGCCACCGGCCGCTTCATCGACCGCGACAAGCTGCACTACATCGACTTCGAGGGCAGGCACTTCAGCGTCAAGGGCCCCTCGATCACCCCCCGGCCGCCGCAGGGCCAGCCGATCGTCACCGCCCTCGCCCACGCCACGATCCCGTACCGGCTGGTGGCCCGGTCCGCCGACATCGGCTACGTGACCCCGCACGACACCGGCCAGGCCCGCGCCATCGTCCAGGAGATCCGCGCCGAACAGGAGACGGCGGGCCGGGCCGGCGACACCGTGCACGTCTTCGGCGACCTCGTCGTCTTCCTCGACGACGAACCCGGGGCCGCCGACGCCCGCCGCGAACGGCTGGACGCCCTGGCCGGCGAGCCGTACACCAGCGACGCGCGGATCTTCGCCGGAACGCCCTCCCAACTCGCCGACCTGCTCCGGGAACTGGCGGAGGGCGGCCTGTCGGGCTTCCGTCTGCGCCCCGCCGTCATCGGACACGACCTGCCCGCCATCACCGGCGGCCTCGTACCCGAACTACAGCGCCGCGGCCTCTTCCGGACGGCCTACGAGGCCGACACCCTGCGCGGACTGCTCGGGCTCGCCCGCCCCGCGAACCGCTACTCCGCCACGAACGCCTGAGCCGGAAGGACCCCCGAACCATGAGCAAGCCGCTCAAGCAGATCCATCTCGCGGCGCACTTCCCCGGCGTCAACAACACCACCGTGTGGAGTGCCCCCGAGGCCGGCAGCCACATCGAGTTCAGCTCCTTCGCGCACTTCGCGCGGACCGCCGAACGCGCCAAGTTCGACTTCCTGTTCCTCGCCGAGGGACTGCGCCTGCGCGAACAGGGCGGGAAGATCTACGACCTCGACGTCGTGGGACGCCCCGACACCTTCGCCATTCTCACCGCCCTCGCCGCCGTCACCGACCGCCTCGGACTGACCGGCACCATCAACTCCACCTTCAACGAGCCCTACGAGGTGGCCCGCCAGTTCGCCAGCCTCGACCACCTCTCCGACGGCCGGGCTGCCTGGAACGTCGTCACCTCCTGGGACGCCTTCACCGGCGAGAACTTCCGCCGCGGCGGCTTCCTGCCCCAGGAGGAGCGGTACTCCCGCGCGAAGGAGTTCCTCTCGACGGCGAACGAACTCTTCGACTCCTGGCGCGGCGACGAGATCGTCGCCGACCAGGAGAGCGGCACCTTCCTGACCGACGCCAAGGCCGGCGCCTTCGTCCACCACGGACAGCACTTCGACATCGAGGGCCAGTTCAACGTCCCGCGCTCCCCGCAGGGCCGCCCGGTGATCTTCCAGGCCGGCGACTCCGAGGAGGGCCGGGAGTTCGCCGCGTCCAGCGCCGACGCCATCTTCAGCCGGTACGCGACCCTCGCCGAGGGCCAGGCCTTCTACACAGACGTCAAGGGCCGCCTCGCCCGGTACGGCCGCCGCCCCGACCAGCTCCTGATCCTGCCCGCCGCCACCTTCGTGCTCGGCGACACCGACGCCGAGGCCGAGGAGCACGCCCGGGAGGTCCGGCGCGCCCAGGTCAGCGGCGCCACCGCCCTCAAGCACCTGGAGTTCGTCTGGAACCGTGACCTGTCCGCGTACGACCCGGACGGTCCGCTACCCGACATCGACCCCGACCTCGGCGAGCACACCATCGCCCGGGGCCGCGCCCAGGTCCGTATGTACCGCGACCCGCTGGCCACCGCACGCGAGTGGCGGGAGCGGGCGGCCGCCAACAACTGGTCCATCCGCGACCTGGTCATCGAGACCGGGAACCGGCAGTCCTTCGTCGGCAGCCCGGCCACCGTCGCCGCGGCCATCAACGACCTCGTCCAGGCCGACGCCTCCGACGGCTTCATCCTCGTCCCGCACATCACCCCGGGCGGCCTCGACTCCTTCGCGGACAGCGTCGTCCCGCTCCTCCAGGAACGCGGCGTCTACCGCACCGACTACGAGGGACACACCCTGCGCGACCACCTCGGCCTGGCCCACCCCGACGCCGTCTCGCCCGCCGATCGGGCCGCGTCATGAAGTTCCTCGCGATCACCCTGATCGTGCACGCGCCCCACCCCGTGACCGGCGTCCAGAAACCGACGAACGACCGCTTCCGCGAGGTGATCGACAACGCAATCCTCGCCGAGGAACTCGGCTTCGACGGCTTCGGGGTGGGAGAGCGGCACGAGCGCCCGTTCATCTCCTCCTCACCGCCCGTCGTCCTGAGCCACATCGCCGCGCTCACCTCACGGATCCGGCTGTTCACGGCGGTCACCACACTCAGCCTCCTCGACCCGGTGCGCGCCTACGAGGACTACGCGACCCTCGACCATCTCTCCAACGGCCGGCTGGAGTTGATCGTCGGGAAGGGCAACGGCGCCGCGCAGCGCGACCTGTTCCACGTCACCACCGAGGACCAGTGGGACCGCAACGCCGAGAGCTACGAGGTGTTCCGCAGGATCTGGCGGCAGGACAAGGTCACCGCGGCGACCCGCTTCCGCCCCGAACTGAAGGACGCCGAGGTCTGGCCCCGCCCGCTCCAGCGGCCCGTCCGGGTCTGGCACGGCAGCGCCACCAGCAAGGAGTCGGTCGACCTCGCCGCCCGCTACGGCGACCCGCTCTTCTCCGCCAACGTCACCAACCCCATCGAGCCCTACGCCGAACTGATCCGCTACTACCGGGAACGCTGGGTCCACTACGGCCACGACCCGGCCGCCATCGCGGTCGGCGCCGGCACGGCGGGCTTCTACGCGGCGCGCACCTCGCAGGAAGCCCTCGCCGTCTACCGGCCCGTGTTCGAGGGCAACCTCGCGTTCCAGAAGCGCCTGGGCCTGGAGCCGGTGTTCCCGACCCTGGAGGACTACGTGGAGCGCAGCTCGGCGCTGATCGGCAGCCCCCAGCAGATCATCGAGAAGGTGCACCGCTATCACGAGCAGTTCGGCCACAGCGTGCTGCATCTGCACGCTGACGCGGGCGGCCTGACCGACCGTCAGCACCGGGACACGCTGGAACTGTTCCAGTCGGACATCGCACCGGTGCTGCGCCGCGAGATCCCCGACCCGCCCTTCCCGTGGGGGCCCGTGCTCGCCCAGCCCGAACCCGTGCCCGCCGACCACTGAGGAGCCCGAACCCCATGTCCGACATCCCTCTCGGCGTCCTCGACCTGGTCCCGGTCTCGTCCGGATCCACCGCCCCCGAGGCGCTGCGCAACTCCATCGACCTGGCCCGCCGCGCCGAGGAATTCGGCTACGCCCGCTACTGGTTCGCCGAACACCACCTCAACCCGGGGGTCGCCGGCACCTCGCCCGCGGTCGTCCTCGCCCTCACCGCGTCCGCGACCTCGACCATCCGGCTCGGCTCGGGCGCCGTCCAGCTCGGCCACCGCACCGCCCTGTCCACGGTCGAGGAGTTCGGCCTGCTCGACGCGCTGCACCCAGGCCGGCTCGACCTCGGTCTCGGCCGGTCCGGCGGCGCCCCGCCCGCCGGCCCCTCCGCGCGGCCGACCACCACGCCCGTGGTCGACGGCCGCACGCCCAACGGGCTGCGCATACCGCCCCGCTTCTCCTTCGCGCACCTGCTCGGCTCACCTCGGATCGCCCTCCAGCGCACCCTGCTCCAGCAACCGAACGCCACCTCGCAGGAGTACGGCGAGCAGATCGACGACATCCTCGCCCTGCTCGCCGGCACCTACCGGTCGGCCGACGGCGTGGAGGCGCACGTCGTGCCCGGCGAGGGCGCCGATCTCCAGGTCTGGATCCTGGGCAGCAGCGGCGGTGTCAGCGCCGAGGTCGCCGGCCGCAACGGACTGCGGTTCGCGGCGAACTACCACGTCAGCCCCGCCACGGTCCTGGAGGCCGCGGAGGGCTACCGGGCCGCGTTCCAGCCGTCCGACGTCCTCGACAAGCCGTACGTCAGCGTGTCCGCGGACGTGGTGGTCGCCGAGGACGACGAGACCGCCCGCGAACTCGCCACCGGGTACGGCCTGTGGGTCCGCAGCATCCGCACCGCGGAGGGGGCCATCCCGTTCCCCACCCCGGACGAGGCACGGGCCCATGTCTGGTCCGACGCCGACCGCACGCTCGTCCAGGACCGCGTCGACACCCAGTTCGTCGGTTCCCCGCAGCGGGTGGCCGACCAGCTGGCACAGCTCCAGGAGGCCACCGGCGCGGACGAGCTGCTGATCACCACGATCACCCACGGCCACACCGACCGGGTGCGCTCCTACGAGCTGCTCGCCGAGGAGTGGCGCAAGCGGTGAGCGGCCCGGACCGCCTCCCGGGGCACCGGCTCAGCGTCGCGGAGGGACGCTGAGCCGCCCGGGCGGCCCGGTCCCGTCCCGGCGGCCGGTCAGTTCGCCGACCAGCGCGGCGACCTGCGCCACCTCGATGAGGAAACCGTCGTGCCCGTACGGCGACTCGATCACCCGCGGGCGGTCCGCCGTGGGGATGCCCGCGGCCAACTCGGCCTGCTGGGACGGCGGATAGAGGCGGTCGGAGTCGACCCCGGCCACCAGGGTCCGCGCGGTGACCCGGCCCAGGGCCGCCCGTGTGCCGCCACGGCCGCGCCCGACGTCGTGGCTGTTCATGGCCTCCGTCAGCGTCACATAGCTGCCGGCGTCGAAGCGGCGCACCAGCTTGGCCGCGTGGTGGTCCAGATAGGACTGCACCTGGTAGCGGCCGCCGTTCCACGGGTCCTCCGCGGACTGCGGCGCCCGGCCGAAGCGGACGGCCAGTTCGGGTTCGCTGCGGTACGTGACATGGGCGAGGCGCCTGGCCTGCCCCAGCCCGGTGTGCGGACCGGCCCCCGGCGGGGCGCCGTGGTAGTCGCCGCCGCGCCAGTTCGGGTCGCTCCGGATCGCCCGGACCTGGATGCCGGCCCAGGCGATCTGCTCCGCGCTCGCCGCCGCCGTGGTGGCCAGCAGCAGCAACGCGTCCGTGCGCTGCGGATACGACACCGCCCACTCCAGAGCCCGCATGCCGCCCATGGAACCGCCGACCACCAGCGCCCACCGGCCGACCCCCAGCGCGTCGGCCAGATCCGCCTCCGCCGCCACCTGGTCGCGCTGGGTCAGGAACGGGAAGGCACCGCCCCAGGGCAGGCCGTCCGGGCGGGGCGAGGACGGGCCGGTGCTTCCCTGGCAGCCGCCGAGCACGTTCGGCGCTACGACGAACCAGCGGTCCGTGTCCAGGGCGAGCCCCGGCCCGACCAGCCCGTCCCACCAGCCGGCCGTCGGATGACCGGGCCCGGCCGGACCGGCGACATGACTGTCACCGGTGAGCGCGTGCAGCACCAGCACGGCGTTGGAACCGTCCGGCGCGAGCCGCCCCCAGGTCTCGAACGCCAGCCTGACACCGGGGAGTTCACCGCCCGCCTCCAAAGGGAGCGCCTTGTCCAGGAGGTGCCACCGGCGGCGGCCGGACGGGTCCCCCTCCCGCCAGCCCCCGGAGGCCGGCGGGAGGGGAGCCCCGGACGCGGGGACCTCGGTGTTCAGGACGCGCCCTTGGCCGCGCGGAAACCTGCCTCCAGATCCGCCTTGAGGTCGGCGAGGTTCTCGATGCCGACCGAGAGCCGCACCAGACCGGGCGAGGTGCCGGTCGCCGCCAGCTGCGCCTCGTCGAGCTGGCTGTGGGTGGTGGAGGCGGGGTGGATGATCAGGCTGCGCACATCGCCGATGTTGGCCAGGTGGCTGAACAGCTCGACGGCGTCCACGAACCGCTTCCCGGCCTCGACCCCGTCGCGCAGCTCGAAGGCGAGGACCGCTCCGGCGCCGCGCGGAAGATACCGCTGCCCCGCCTCGTACCACCGGTTGGACGGCAGTCCGGGGTAGTGGACGGCGGCCACCTCGTCGCGCCGCTCCAGCCACTCGGCCAGCGCCCGCGCGTTCGAGGAGTGCCGCTCGATCCGCAGGCTGAGCGTCTCCACGCCCTGGAGGAGCAGGAACGC
Organism: Streptomyces sp. NPDC007084; assembly: GCF_040703595.1. NCBI lineage: Bacteria > Bacillati > Actinomycetota > Actinomycetes > Kitasatosporales > Streptomycetaceae > Streptomyces > Streptomyces sp. NPDC007084. The sequence continues at coordinate 104,569 of NZ_JBEYFY010000005.1, read as the reverse complement.
GGAGTGCGGGGAGAGCGCGGGTCCGATGTCGCGCAGCAACTGCACCCGCAGCTTGACCGCGAAGGCGCCCGGGCCGAGCGCCGGCCAGTACTGGAGGCCGTGGTAGCTGGGGTCGGGCTCGGTGAAGCCGGGGAAGCGGTCGGGGTGGGCGCCGAAGTCGAAGGTGCCGCCGTCGACCACGACACCGGCGATCGTCGTGCCGTGACCGCCGAGGAACTTGGTCGCGGAGTGGACGACGATGTCGGCGCCGTGCTCGATGGGGCGCAGCAGGTAGGGCGTGGGCACGGTGTTGTCGACGATCAGCGGGACGCCCGCCTCGTGCGCCACGTCGGCCACGGCCCGCACGTCGAGCACGTTTCCGCGCGGATTGCCGAGCGTCTCCGCGAACAGCGCCTTGGTGTTCGGCCGGATCGCGGCACGCCAGGCCTCGGCGTCGTCCGGGTCGTCCACGAACGACACCTCGATGCCGAACCGGGGGAGCGTGTGGCGGAACAGGTTGTACGTGCCGCCGTACAGGGAGGTGCTGGAGACGATGTGGTCGCCGGCGGACGCCAGCGTCAGGATCGCGAGGGTCTCCGCCGCCTGGCCGGACGCGAGCGCCACGGCCGCGACGCCGCCCTCCAGCGCCGCGATCCGCTGTTCGAAGACGTCCTGGGTGGGGTTGTGGATGCGGGTGTAGATGTTGCCGGGCTCGGCGAGGGAGAAGAGGTCCGCCGCGTGCCGGGTGTCGCGGAAGACGAACGAGCTGGTCTGGTAGATCGGCACCGCCCGGGCCCCCGTCGTCGGGTCGGGCACGGCGCCTGCGTGGATCTGCTTGGTCTCGAACGACCAGGCGGAGGTGTCGGGGCCGGTGGGCTCCTCGTCGGGGGTGTGCCCCGCGGTGACGGAGTCGATGGGCTGGCTCATGGTTCTCCCTGGTGCGGTGTGCGGGTGCGGGTACGGAGGCGCACGGGTGCGTCGGTGCGCGCGAGCGGGGGTGTGGGCGAGCGAAGGTGTGGGCGTACGCGCCACCGCCCCGCGTGCCCCGGCCCGAAGAGCCCGCGGGCAGCGCGGAGTGCGGTGGTGGAGAAGGGGAGGAGAGAGTGCGCGGCGCCGGGTGAAGGGTCAGCTCACGGCGCGACAACCCGTGGTGGTGACACGCACGTAATCGACGTGGCGGCGGGTCACGAGCACGGTCATGCAGCCAGGTAACCACAGTTGGTCACGGCACACCAGCGGAACGGCGGGAGTCGGGACGGCTCCGCGGAACACGGACCACGCGCGGCCTCCCGGCCCCCGAGGCCGTCCACGAACCGTCCTGACGATCCGTCACATACGGTCTTCACTAGCCGTGTTGCCCGTCGGCGGGGGTCCGCCCGGGTGGTCGCTCACGCGGTCGACGCCAGCACCGTCGTCCGGCCGCCCAGCGCGGCGGAGAAGTGGTCCGTGACCTGCTCCAGGGCCTGGGCCGCGGCGAGCGCGACCGCCGGCGTGCCGTCCTCGCCGACGACGATGTCCTTGTCCAGGGTGAACCAGCCGGGCACGATGTGCGACGCGCCCATGGACGTCAGCACCGGACGCAACGCGTAGTCGATGGCGAGGACATGGGCGGTGCTGCCGCCGGTGGCCAGCGGCAGCACCGTCTTGCCGGCCAGCGCGTACTGCGGAAGCAGGTCCAGGAACGACTTCAGCAGGCCCGAGTAGGCGGCCTTGTAGACGGGGGTGCCGATGACCACACCGTCCGCCTGCTCGAACCGCGCCGTCGCCTCGATGATCGCCGGGTGCCGGAAGTCGGCGCCGAGCAGCGCCTCGGCGGGCAGCGCGCGCACCTCCAGCGGGGTCACCTCGTGCCCCTGGAGCCGGAGCCGTTCGTCCAGGTGGCGCAGCAGACGTGTGGTGCGGGAGGTGGGGGAGGGGCTGCCGGAGACGGACAGGATCACGGCCATGAGGGACCTTCCGGGTCGGGGGTCGGGCGGGCGGACGGGACGGGCGCGGTCACCAGGCGCTGGACCGCACGGTGACCTGCGGCCGCAGGTCGTTGCGCAGCGCTTCGAGGAACGTCACGACCTCGGCGGCCACCGAGCGGTGCTGGAGGTCGTTGAGGACGTCGTGGTGGGCGCCGTGGACGACCGAGAGGCGGGCCCGCGGCAGCGACTTCGCGGCACGGGCGAGCGCCTCGTGGTCGGCGAGCGGGTCCGCGTCGCCGGCGAGCAGCAGAGTGGGCACGCCGCTCTCGCTCTCGTACGCCGCGGCGAGCACCGCCTCCGGGACCGCGTCGCCGAGGGAGCCGCGCCTGACCTCGGCGTCCTCGGTGAGCGTCCCCCGGTGGGTCGGGCAGGACGTACGGACGTCGAGTTCGTCGTCCCAGGAGTCGACGCCGGCCGTCGATGCGGCCGACGGACCGGGAAGTCCGGCGAGGACCAGCGCGTCCGGCTCCAGCGCCGCCGGCCGGCCGGTCCCGGCGAGGAGCGCGGCGAGCGCGGCGGCCCCGCTGTCCGCGCCGGCCAGCACCACCGGCCGGGCCACGCCCTCCGGGGAGGCCGTACCCTCGACGGCCTCGGCGAGCCGCTCGGCCAGGGCGGTCAGCGAGCCGTCCGGGTCGCCGGAGTCGAGGACCGGGGCGTCCACCACCCGGACGCGGTAGGCGTCGACGGCGAGCCGCCGCGCGAAGCGGGTGTAGGTGTCGCGGGTCTCGCCGCGGCCGGGCACCACGATGACCGTGCCCCGGATCAGAAGGCCCTCGGGTCCGTGGTGGTCGGTGTACTGGGTCATCTCACACTCCTGCGGATGCGGGTTCGGCGGTGCGCGCGGGCTGCCAGCCGAGGGCGGGTGCCACCTCGGTCGCGATGAGTTCGAGGGCGTGCACGGCGGCGTCGTGGTCGGGGACGGCGGGGTTGAACTGGGTGATCAGGTCGGTCGCCACGGGCAGCACCTTCTCCTGCCGCAGGTTCGCGACGATCTCCTCCGGATGGCCGTGGAAGGAGTGGAAGCGGCGCAGCGCCTCGTCCTGGCCGAGGCCCTTGGGGAAGGCGCCATTCTCGGCCATCCGCAGCGCCGCCCGGTGGACGTCGTCGCCGATCGCGCGGAGCGCCGTGCGCCGGTCCTTGGCCGGGAAGACGAAGCGGGACAGGCCGACGCGCGGGCGGTACGGCCGGTCCCAGGCGGCGAGATAGGCGTCCGCCCACGGCCGCTGCACCTCGTCGGTGGGGGCGTCGTAGCCGTAGGCGGCCCGGTTGAGCAGGAGCTGCGAGCCGCCGCGCGCCGCGTACTGGGCTCCCTGGGCGCTGAACACGCCCTGCCACACCCGGTCGTCGAAGCCGCCGGGGCGCGGCTGGATACGGAAGCCGGGCGCCCGCACCTCGTCGCCGGCCAGCGCCCGGCGCAGGACGTCGAGGTGCTCGCTGGTCAACTCCCTTTTGCGGGCCGGGTCCTGGCCGAACGCGGCGTACTCCAGGCCGCTCGTCCCGCTGCCGACGCCGATCTCGACCCGGCCGCCGCTGAGCGCGTCGACGGTGGCGACGTCCTCGGCGAGGCGGACCGGGTCCTCCAGCGGGAGCACGGTGATGGCGGTGCCGAGGCGGATCCGGGTGGTGCGCGCGGCGGCGTGCGCGAGGAACGTCCAGGGCGAGGACAGTCCGCCGCCGCCGAGCGCGACATGGTGCTGCGCGACCCAGCCGACGTCGAAACCGAGTTCGTCCGCCACGACGAACAGTTCCTGCGCGTTGCGGTAGGTGCGGGCGATGTCCTGGTCGCGCCCCTGGACATGGGTGAGGAAGCCGAGCCGGAAGCGTGGTCGCTCGCTCGTCATGAGGTGCTGCCTTTCGTGTCGGGCACCGCCCGGCCGGCGACGGGAAGCCGGCCGGGCGGTGCCGTGAGGGAGGAAGGCGGTGGGATGCGTATGGCGGGGAGCACGGGCACCGCCCGGAACCTCCGGCGCCGCTGCCCAGTTGCGTGGCTGGTGGCTGGTGGCTGGTGGCTGGTGGCTAGTCGCTCACGAGCTGCGGCTCACGCGTGTTGCGGTTGGCCGGGACGGGCAGGCCGAGGTTGCCGCGCAGGGTGTCGGCCGCGTACTCGGTGCGGAACAGGCCGCGCTTCTGGAGGATCGGGACGACACCGTCGACGAAGAGGTTCAGCTCCTCCTCGGTGCGGAACGCCAGGTTGATGCCGTCGAAGGTGCCGGCGTCGAACCACTCCTCGATGGTGTCGGCGACGGTCTGCGGCGCCCCGACGAACGGCGAGTTGCGGAACTGGTTCACCGACTCGGCCACTTGACGCAGCGTCAGGTTCTGCTCGCGGGCCCGCTCGATGAGCTTCGCCGCCCCCGTGCGCCCGCCCTTCTCGGCGAGGTGCGCGACATCGGGGAACGGCCCGTCCAGGTCGTGCGCGCTGAAGTCGTAGGCGCCGAAGGAGCGGCCGAGCAGGGCGAGGTTGCGCTCGAAGTCGTTGTCCTCCTCGAAGATCTCCCGCTCCCGGCGCCGGGCCGCCTCGTCCGTGGCCGCGACGACCGGGCCCCCGTGGATGAAGATCTTGATGTGCTCGGGGTCGCGGCCGTAGGAGGCGGTGCGCTTCTTGATGTCGGCGTAGTACTCCCGCGCCTGCTGGAGGGTGCCGCCCGGCGCGTAGATGCCCTCGGCGACCTGCGCGGCGAGGTCGCGGCCCTCCTCGGAGACACCGGCCTGGAAGATCACGGGCTGGCCCTGCGGCGAGCGGGAGAGGTTCAGCGGCCCGGCCACCTTGAAGTGCTCGCCCACGTGGTCGAGCGCGTGCAGCTTGGCCGGGTCGAGGAAGACGCCGCGCTCGACGTCCGCCGGGAAGGCGTCGTCCTCGTAGGAGTCCCACAGCCCCCGGGCCACCTGCACGAACTCCAGGGCGCGGCCGTAGCGCGTGCTGTAGTCGAGGTGTTCGTCCAGCCCGAAGTTGCGGGAGGTGCCGGTGTCGAAGCTCGTGACGACGTTCCAGCCGGCCCGGCCGCCGCTGATGTGGTCCAGGGAGGCGAACCGGCGGGCCAGGTTGAACGGCGAGTTGTACGTCGAACTCGCCGTGCCCACCAGGCCGATGTGCCGGGTGTGGGTGGCCACCGCGGACAACAGGGTCAGCGGTTCCAGGCGGTTGAGGTAGTGCGCCGGGTAGGTGGCGTTGATGAACTGGCTGTCGACGATGAACAGGGCGTCGAACAGGGCGTGTTCGGCCGCCTTCGCCAGCCGGATGTAGTAGTCGATGTCGATGCTGGAGTTCTTCGCGACGCGCGGGTCCTTCCACAGGCCGTGCTGGCCGGGACCGCCGACGCCGTAGGGGTGCAGGGCGAGATGGATGGTGCGGGGCATGGGTCGGGTTCCTGTCTGTCGGGTCCGGGGGTGGGCTCAGGAGTGCAGGAGAGCGGCGCGCAGGGCCTCGCGCTCGGCGCGGTCGGCGGGCGCAGAGCGCAGCGTGGGCGCGGAGCGGACGAGAAGGCGCGTGTAGGCGTGCCGGGGCCGGGTGATGACCTCGCGCACGGGGCCGACCTCGACCAGTTCGCCCTGGTACAGCACGGCGACTCGGTCGGCGATCCCGGCGACCGAGCCGAGGTCGTGGGAGATGAAGACGAGGGCGACCCCGTCGTCGCGCAGCTCCTTGAGGATCTGCAGAATCTGCACGCGGTTCGCCGAGTCGAGGGCGCTGACCGGCTCGTCCAGGATGACCACGCGCGGTTCGGTCACCAACGCCCGCGCCACCGCGACGCGCTGACGCTGACCGCCGGACAGCTCGCCGGGCAGCCGGTCGAGCAGGTCCTCGGTGAGCCGCACCCGGGAGAGGAAGGCGCGCACCCGGCGGCCGGCCTCCTCGCGGGACACGCCCGCGACGAGCAGCGGTTCGGCGAGAGAGGTCTCGACGGTGAGGTCCGGGTCGAGGCTGCGCAGGGGGTCCTGGAAGACGTACTGCACGACTCCGCGGCGGCGCAGCGCGCGCCACTGGCGGGCGCCGTAGGAGCTGACGTCCTCACCGGCGACGACGACCGACCCCGAGGAGGCGCGCACCAGGCCGAGCACGGCGCGGGCCAGGGTGGACTTGCCGGAGCCCGTCTCGCCGATGACGCCGACGGTTTCCCCCGGGGTGACGTCGAGGGTGACGCCGTGCAGGGCGCGCCGCCGTCGTCTGCGCAGCCCGTAGTGGACCTCCAGGTCCCGGACCGACAGGACGGGTCCGGCCGGCGCCTCGGCGGCGGTGGCGGCCGGGGACGCGGGGCCGGTCAGGGCGTCGGTGGTGCTCATGCGTCCTCCCCGGGCGCGAGGAAGGTGTCGAGGCCGTACTGCTCGTGCTCGGCGATCAGCAGCCGGGTGTACTCGTGCCGCGGGGCGTGGAGCACCTCGCGCGTCGGGCCCTGCTCGACGACCTCGCCCTGGCGCATGACCAGGACCTCGTCGCACAACTGGGCGACGACGGCCAGGTCGTGGGAGACCACGACGAGGGCCAGTCCGGTCGATTCCCGCAGGTCGGCCAGGAGATCGAGGATCTCGGCCTGGACGGTCACGTCGAGCGCGGTGGTCGCCTCGTCGGCGATGAGGATCCTCGGCCCGGCGGCGATCGCCGCCGCGATGAGGACCCGTTGCAGCATCCCGCCGGACAGCTCGTGCGGATACTGGTCGTGGACCAGCTCCGGGTCCCGCAGGTGCACCGCGCGCAGCAGTTCCACCGCCCGGCGGCGCGCGGCCCGCCGCTTCAGCCCGTTCTTGACCCGGACGACCTCGGCGATCTGCGTGCCCACCCGGATCGACGGGTTGAGATACGACGCCGGGTCCTGGAAGACCGCGCTGATGGTGGCACCGCGCAGCTCCGTCCACCGGGCCGGCGACAGCCCGGCGATGTCGGTGCCGTCGATCTCCACCGAGCCGCCGGTGATCTCGAAGTGCGCGGGCAGGATGCCCAGCGCGGCACGGCAGGTGAGGGTCTTTCCGCTGCCGGACTCGCCGACGATGCCGACCGCCCTGCCCGGGGTGAGCGTGAAGCTCACGCCGTGCACGATCTCCCTGTCGCCCGCCAGATCGCCGATCCGGACGTCGCGCACGGCCAGCACGGGCGCCGCGGACTCGGCGGGGCGACCCGGCCCGGGACGGGCGCTCTCCTCGGCCGCGGTGGTCTTCTCGGCCTCAGGGGTCTTCGTGGCCTCAGCGGTCTCCTTGGCTTCGGCGGCTTCGGCGGCTTCGGTGGCCTCGGTGGTCTCCGTGGCTTCGGTGGACTCGGTGGTGAGGACCTTCTCGGACAGGGCTGTCATCGCGCACCTCCTGCGGGGGCGGGGTCGGCCGCGCGCCGCCGGTTCGCGCGGGCCTTGCGGTTGTTGACCAGCGCGCGGCCCGCCTCGCCGGAGACGTCGCGGATCGCGTCGGCGAGGAGGTTGCAGGCCCAGACGGTGACCATGATCAGCAGGGCCGGGACGACCGGCGCCCACGGCTGATGGCTGAGATAGCCGAGGTCGGAGGCGAGCAGACCGCCCCAGGTCGGGGCCGGCGGCTGGACGCCGATGCCGAGGAAGGTCAGGCTCGACACGATGACGAAGCCGACCCCGATCGTCTGCGCGAGGGCCACCGCGATGGGCGGCAGCACCTTGGCCCACACGTGCCGGCGCACCACCCAGCCGATGGAGGCACCGGAGATGAGCGCCGCCTCCACGTACGGCGAGCGGGCGACGGACAGGGTCGCGGCACGGGCCACCCGGTAGAACAGCGGGGAGACCAGCGCGCCCGTGACCAGCATCGCCTGGGTGAGGCCGTTGCCGAGCAGCGCGATCACGGCGACGGCGAACAGCAGGAACGGCAGGGCGACCAGCGTGTCGGTGAGCCGGAGGGTGATCCATTCGAAAACCCGGCCGAGGTAGACCGACAGGATGCCCGGGACGGCGCCTATGGCGAGCGCCGTGAGGGCGACCTCCAGAGCGCCGAGGACGCTCACGCGGGAGCCGTCGAGGAGCCGGCTGAACACGTCACGGCCGAGGTAGTCGGTCCCCAGCCAGTGGGCGCCCGAGGCGGCGGCGAGCGTGTGGTCGCTGGTGGCGAGGGGATTCTGCGGTGCCAGCAGCGGCCCGAGCAGGGCCAGCAGGGCGATCGCGACGAGCACGGCCACGGCGATCCGGCCGGAGGTGAGGGCGAGAACACGGCGCACCATGGTCACACCCCCCGCTGCGAGGCCGGCGTGACCCGTGCCAGCACCAGGTTGACGATCAGGTTGAAGACCACGACCAGGACGATGGACACCACCAGGACCCCCTGCACGGCCGGTACGTCTCCGGCCTGCGCCGAGTCGTTGGCGAACCGTCCGAAACCCTGGAGCCCGAAGATCCACTCCGTCACCACCGACGCGCCGACCAGCGCGGGGAACTTCAGGCCGAGCGTGGCGAGCGCGGGCCCCAGGCCGTTGCGCAGCACATGGCGGAAGAAGATCCGGCGCGGACTCAGCCCCCGGACCACCGCCCCCGTCACGTAGTTCTCCCGGTAGGCGGCGATGAGACTGGTGCGCAACTGGCGGGCGACGTCGGCGACGACGTCGAAGCTGAGCGCGATCGCGGGCAGGGTGATGTGGGCGAGCCACGGCCCGAACCCCTGCTCCGCCGGCACGTAACCGGCGGACGGGAGCAGATGCAAACCCACCGCGAAGACCGCGACCAGCACGATGCCGACGACGAAGGCGGGCATCACCGAGATCAGCGTGACGAACCCGGTGATCGCGCGGTCGACCCAGGTGGTGCGCCGCAGCGCCGCGACCGTGCCGAGGGCGAACCCGGCGACCACGCCGATGAGCAGGGCGAAGGTCGCCACCGACAGGCTCACCCCGAGGCCGAGGCCGATGAGGGTGGAGATGTCGGCGCCGTTGGTCCAGCTCGCGCCGAGCTGCCCGTGCAGGACACCGCCGAACCAGTCCGCGTACTGCGTCAGGAACGGGCGGTCGAGCCCCCACTGGGCCTCGACCCTGGCGATCGCCTCGGGGGTGGCTTCCTCGCCGAGCTGGATGCGCGCCGGGCTGAGTCCGCTCAGGGACCGCAGCGCGAACGTCACGAACGTCGCGACGAGAAAGACGGGCACGAAGATCGCGACCGACCGGGCGAGGGTGGCCAGCACACGGACCAGGGTGTGCCGGGTCCGGGCTGCCGCGGCCGGACGGCGCACGCCGTGCGGGGCCGGTGCCTTCGTCGTCGTCATGGAGTGCCTCCTCTCTGGGATGGGCGGCGGGTCAGTTGCCGCCGGAGATGGTCACGCCGGTCCAGTCGATGTGGGCGGGGTTCTTCGGCAGGTCGGAGATGGACTTGCTCTTGGCGATGAGGTTGGGCGAGGAGTACGTGAAGACGAGCGCCTTGCTCTTGAGCCCGGCCCGGGTCGCCGCCTGGAGGACCTTCGTGTAGTCGGGCGAGTCGAGCGGTGTCTGCCGGACCTTGGCGATGGCCGCCTCGAAGCCGGCCGGCTCGTAGGGGGTGCTGAGGTTGAGCGGGCCGTTCGGGCCGAAGTGCGCGGTCAGCGTCTGCGCCGCCGAGTCGCGTCCGGTCGTCCCGTAGAGCGAGAAGGTCAGGTTCTTCGCGAAGAACGGCGTGGCCCAGTTCTTGTCGACCTTGATGGTGACCTTGATGCCGACCTTCGCCAACTGGGCCTGGACGATCTCGGCCTGCGGGTCCTCCGCCGGGATGACCAGGCTGAGCTTGATGTCCCCGGCCTTGTAGCCGGCCTCGCCGAGCAGCTTCCTGGACTTCGCCGGGTCGTAGGCGTAGGCGTTCGCGGACTGCGGGTCGAAGGCCACGTATCCCTTGGGGAAGGGCTGGTTGGTCACCGAGCCGTAGCCGAACGTCAGCTTGTCGACGAACTCCTGACGGTTGATCGCGTACCGCACCGCGTCGACGACCTTGTCGTTGTCGAAGGGCGCCTTGTTCACGTTGAGGCTGATGTTGGACGCGTTGAAGCCGGGCTGTACGAACACGTCGAGGCCGGCCTTCTTGGCGGCGTCGGCCTGACTGGGCTCGATGTCCGCGAAGTTGTAGACGCCGGTCTGGAGGCCGGAGACGACGGTGGAGGCGTCGGGGGCGGAGGTCAGCTCGACGTTGTCGATGTGGATGTTCTTGGCGTCCCAGTAGTCGGGGTTCTTCTTCAGGACCGCCTTGGTGCCCGGCACGAGCTGGGTGACGATGAACGGGCCCGCGCCGACCGGCTTCTGGTCCAGCTTCTCGGGCGAGGCGGCCGCCTTGGGGCTGGCGATCTGCAGGACGCGCTCACCGAGCAACTGCGGTATCTGGTAGTCGACCTGGGTGAGCCGGACCACCGCGTCGAGGCCGTTGGCCTCCACGGACTTGATGGAGGTCAGGTCGCCGAAGAGAGCCGAGTTCTTCTGCTTCTGGGCGCGTTCGATCGCGGCCTTCACCGCGGCGGCGTCGACCGGCGTGCCGTCGCTGAACTTCAGCCCGGGGCGCAGATGGAAGGTGATGACATCGCCCTTGGCGTTGTACTCCCAGCTCTTGGCGAGATCCGGAACCGCCTTGCCGGTCTCGTCGGTGCGGGTCAACGAGGCGTAGACCAGGGAGAGTTCGCGGAACTGGGCGCCGCTGCCGCCGACGACCGGGTCCCAGTGGGTGGGGAAGTAGGACGAGGTCCACTTCAGAGCGGCGGTGCCGCCGCCGGCCGAGGCCGCCTCGCCGCCGCAGGCGCTGAGGGCGGGGACGAGCACGGAGGCGAGGGCGGTCCCGAGGGCCGCCGCGCGCAGCCGGCCGGATCGCCGGAGACCGCGGAGGGCGGTCGCGGAGCCGACGGCGCGCAGGGCCGTGGCGGGGCTTGGGGGCGTGAGTCGTCCAGACATCTGTGTTTTCTTTCTGCGAGGGCTCCCGGCCGCGCCGGGGCACCGGAGCGGGAGCGAGGACGGCACGCCCTCTCGCCGGTGCCGCGTGGCCCGTGCGGGCACGCCGGCGCGGCTTCGCTGCGCGCACAGGCGTGCCGGGCTCAGGGCGTGAGACGTCGGCGGATCGCGAGGAGGGCGGCCGGAAGGCCGGGGGAGAGAGGGCAACGACGGGGCGGTGCGGAGTCGGCGCGCGGTGACGGCCGTCGGGCGGCGGGCCGGCGAGGGGCCGGTGCCGGGGCCGGGGAACGCGGCGTCAGGCGCCTTGGGGCCGCGGTGGGCGGGCGGTCAGCGACAGAGAGCGCTGCAGGTGCGCCGCAGGTCCACGTAGCGGCACTCCACGCCGGGATGCGTCGTGAGCATGGGCACATCCTGGGGGCGGCGCTCGGCGGCTGTCAATGGACACCAATTGGTGTCTCATTGGGCGGGACGGGCTCTGACCCCTGCTCAGGAGCCTGTCAGGCCTCTGTGGCAGGCCTTCCGCCGTGGGCCGGGTGCACCGCGGCTTCCCGCGGATGCAGCCACACGGGGCCGCCGCCGGTGTCCCCCCGGACCGCCGTCGCGGGCGGCCAGGGACCGTCCGTCAGCACGCGGCGCTCCGGCTCGGTCAGGCTGCGGTACCGGGCGAGCGCCTCCGCCGGAGCGAGCCGTACGGGGTCCGTCAGCGAACCCGGGCTCAACTCCGCGCAGGCGGACACGTATTCGGCGTAGGGCCGCCAGCCCGGTACGACCCGGAACGCGTCCGGGGTGCGGAACAGGAGCGTCGGCAGCGCGTACCGGTGGCCCCCGTCCGGGGTCTCCTTGGCGGCGCCGGGGTGCGGCGACCCGCCGGCCGGCCCCTCGGACACGGAAAGCACCTCGGGCACCGGGCGGCGCGCCTCGGCGTGATCGGCGCGTACCGCGTCCAGCACCCCGGCCGAGGCCGCGTCGGCGGCCAACCGGGCATGGTCCAGGCCCGGTACGCCCCGTACCGCCGCGAGGGCGAGCGGCGTGGTGTCCGCCGGTTCGCCGAGCACGAAGACGCTCTCCCGCAGCCGCCGCAGCACCCGGTCGGCCACCTCGGCGCCCTGCCGTTCGGCGGCCTTGGCGACCAGCGAGGCCGGCCAGGAACTCGCCGCCACCCGGCTCAGCCGGGCCGGCCTCGGCGCGCCGGTGTGGGCGCTGATCTCCTCGACGTACCGCGCGTACCAGGCGGTCTCGGCGGCCGGATCGGGCGGCGGGTCGTCGTCGTGGTCGAACAGCAGGCAGTACACGCGACGCCAGCGGGCGCGGCCCGCGAGTCCGGCGCGCAGCCGGCGGAACACCGGCTCCGAACCCCAGGCCCACGGACACAGCGGGTCCGTGTACTCGACGACCTCGAAACCGGGGTGCCCGCCGAAACCGGGGTGCCCGCCCGCCGCCGGCCCGGTGCCGGGCGGCGCGGCCCTCACGCGGCTCCCTTCTGGCTGAGCAGCCCGCCCGCCTCCGCGGGCAGCAGCGCGGCCAGGGTCGTCCCGCCGAGCACCGCGGCGGCGTCCGCCTCGATCTGCCGCCACACGCCGGGCAGTCCGGCGGCGGGACCGGGGTAGTCCAGGCCGGCCAGCGGCTCACCGCGCAGGGTGATCAGCTCGCCGTCCACGGCGCGTACGACGTCCAGCAGCGTGACCTCGCCGGCGGGCCGGCCGAGCCAGTACCCGCCCTCGCAGCCGCGCTGACTGCGCACCAGGCCGGCCCGGCGCAACTCGCCGACAACGGACTTCAGGAACCGGAAGGGGATCTGCTGGGAGGAGGCGATGGCCTCGCAGGTGAGGGGCCTGGCGGGCTCGCGGGCGAGTTCGAGCAGCGCCCGCGTGGCGTAGTCCGCCTTCGCGGAGATATGCATGCCGCCATGATGCCCGACGCGGCGCCCCGCGCGGGGGCCTCCACCGCTTCCGCACCTACATTGCGGGAACATTGCCGCAGGTGACGGGTAATGGACACCTCTTGACATCCTTTTCGGGGCGGCTCTAGCGTCGCCCCACATGAGCCAGCCGCTGACGACCCCCGGTGAAGGTTTCCACCCCCATCTCCCGGACACCGCGGGCGAGTCCCTGCCGCCCCTGCGGACCCGTCTGCACCACATCCGCGCCGACGCGCTCGACGGTGACACCGCGCAGACCGGCGGCATGCGCCGGTTCGCCGCCGTCAGCGGCCACACGGTGGGCTCCGAGAAGCTGTGGATGGGCCAGACCCACGTCGCCCCCGCCACCTCGTCCTCGGACCACCACCACGGCGCGTCCGAGACCGCCATCTACGTGGTGAGCGGGCACCCCGAGTTCGTCTTCCTCGACGGAACCGGCGCCGAGCCCGAGGAGATCCGGCTGCGCACCTCGCCCGGCGACTACATCTTCGTACCGCCGTTCGTCCCGCACCGCGAGGAGAACCCCGACCCGGCGGAGGAGGCCGTCGTCGTCATCGCCCGCAGCACCCAGGAGGCGATCGTGGTCAACCTGCCCCAGCTTTACGTGCTGACGGCGGACGACGAAGGCTGAACCTCCGCACCTCGGGGGTGGCGCGACACGGAGTGCTCTTCCCGCCGCCGGGCGGGACCCGCTTTCCCGGCCGTCGGGCGATCCGCGTCCGCGTCACCGCCCGCACCCTCGGGCTGCGGCACGCGTTCGACGCCGATCACATCGCGGCGATCGGCAACAGGACCCGCAAGCTCCTGGGGGAGGGGTGGTGCCACCGGGGGAGGGGTGGTGCCACCGAACTCGCCGCCGCCCGCGCCCTGGTGCGCCAGGCCGCGCGGCCCCTGGACGCCGGTGACCCCGGGCGCCGTACCTGTGCGCCATGGCGAAGCGCTTCGCCATCGACACGGGCCACGCGGTCGCGGAACGGGCCCCGCGACTGCGTGGAGGATAGGGGCACCTGAGCGAGTACGGCATCGAGAAGATCGTCCGTGACCCGCGTGCCCACCAGACCCTGGAAGGAACCAACGAGATCATGCGCGTCATCGTGGCCCGCGGCCTGACGGAGGCCCTCGGATGAGCGGAACCGACACCCCGGCCGCCGCCGACCCCGTCCTGCTGCACACCGACGGCCGGGCCGCCCACATCACCCTCAACCGGCCCCGCGCCCTCAACGCCCTGAACCACGCCATGGTCCGCCGGATCGACCAGGCCCTCACCGCCTGGGAGCACGACCCGGCCGTACGGACCGTCGTCATCACCGGCGCCGGGGAACGCGGCCTGTGCGCGGGCGGCGACATCCGGGTCGTGCACGACGACGCGCGCGACGGGGACGGCACCGCGTCCGCCGCGTTCTGGCGCGACGAGTACCGCCTCAACGCCCGGATCGCCCGCTACCCCAAGCCCTACGTCGCCCTCATGGACGGCATCGTGATGGGCGGCGGCGTCGGCGTCTCCGCGCACGGCAGCGTCCGCGTCGTCACCGAGCGGTCCCGGATCGCCATGCCCGAGACCGGCATCGGCTTCGTGCCCGACGTCGGCGGCACCTACCTGCTTGCCCTCGCCCCCGGCGAGCTGGGCACCCATCTCGCCCTCACCGGCACATCGGTCACCGCGGGCGACGCCCTGCTGTGCGGCCTCGCCGACCACTTCGTGCCGTCCGCCGCGCTCCCCGCGCTGGTCGCCGACCTCGCCGGCCTGCCGGTACGGGAAGCCCTGGCCCGGCACGTACAGCCGCCGCCACCCGCGGAGCTGACGGAGCGCCGTGAGTGGATCGACGCCTGCTACCGCGCCGACACCGTGGAGGAGATCGTGCGCCGGCTGCTCGCCGTAGGCGACCCGGCTGCCAAGGAGGCGGCCGGGACCCTGCTCGCCCACTCGCCCACCGCCGTGAAGACCACCCTGGCCTCGGTGCGCCGGGCCCGGCGGCTCGGGCCGCTTGAGCGCGTCCTCGACCAGGAGTACCGCGTCTCCTGCGCCCTGCTGTCCGCCCATGACCTGGTCGAGGGCATCCGGGCCCGGATCATCGACAAGGACCGCGACCCGCACTGGTCCCCGGCCACCCTCGCCGAGGTCACCGACGCCGACGTCGAGCGCTTCTTCGCTCCCCTCGGGGACCGCGAACTCGGGCTCGCCGGACCCAGCACCGCCGCGGAGCGGGCCTGGTGACCCGCACCGTCGCGTTCATCGGACTCGGACACATGGACGGGCCCAAGGCCGAGAACCCCGTCAAGGCCGAGAACCCCGTCAAGGCCGAGAACCTCGTCAAGGCCGCGAACCTCGTCAAGGCCGGACACCGCCTCCGCGGACACGACCTCGCGGCCGGCGCGGCGCGCGCCGGCGGAGTGCGCGCCGAACTCCGCCTCCGTGCCACCGAGTTGTACGCGCGGTACGCCGAACGCGTCGGAGCGGCCGAGGACTTCTCCGGCGTCGTCCGGGCCATCAGGGAGCGTGGCGCCGCGCGCGCGTGACCACGCCGCCGGCCGACCGCGGCTGCCCCGGGACCGTGCCCGCGGCCCCGGCGGACCGTGTCACCTGGTGCGAGAGGAAGATCACGCCAGGTGGCACGGTCTTGGCCAGGTACCCGTCACGCGGTACCGTCGGTGCGATATCGATGACGTCAGAACGGAAGCCGGTGGGAATCCGGCACGGTCGCGCCACTGTGAACGAGACGCCCCAGTCCGCTGGACGCCTCGCAAGTCAGACCCGTAGACGTCATCCAGTGCACCACCGAGATGGGACGCGAACTCCCGAGGAGGTCCTGCCATGGCGCAGACCGTCGCTCCGCCGACAGCCACCACCCCCGTCGTTCCCGCCAAGCTGCCGCTCAAGGCGATAGCACCCTGGGCGGTCTTCTTCGGCATCCTGATGCTGGTCCTGCTGTACTTCGTCGGCGCCGAACAGGGCGCCACCTCCGTCGTCTCGGGCGAGGACGTCCACGAGTGGGTGCACGACGCCCGCCACCTGCTCGGATTCCCCTGCCACTGACGCGAGAGACAAGCACCTGCCCATGAACTCCGCAACGGTAAGAAACCTCCTGGTCCGCGGCATGCTCGCGGGCCTCGGAGCAGGCGTCCTCGCCCTGGTCGTGGCCTACTTCCTCGGCGAGCCGAACGTCGACAGCGCGATCGGCTTCGAGGAGGCGCACGCCCCGGCGCACGAGCACGAGGTCGAACTCGTCTCCCGCAGCCTCCAGTCCACCGCGGGCCTCGCCACCGGCGTCCTGCTCTACGGCATCGCCTTCGGCGGCATCGCGGCCCTGGCGTACTGCTTCGCCCTCGGCCGCGTCGGCCGGTTCGGCGCCCGCGCGACCGCGCTCCTGCTCTCGGGCTGCGCGCTGCTCGCCGTGTACGTCGTGCCGTTCCTGAAGTACCCGGCCAACCCGCCGTCAGTCGGCGACCCCGACACCATCGGCAAGCGGACCACCCTGTACTTCCTGATGATGGTCCTCAGCGTGCTGCTGGCCGTCGCCGCCACCATCCTCGGCAAGCGGCTCGCCCCGAGGCTCGGCAACTGGAACGCGACGGTCGTCGCCGTGCTCGCCTTCGCCGTCGTGATCGGCCTGGCGTACGAGTTCCTGCCCGTGATCAACGAGGTCCCCAAGGACTTCCCCGCCACGCTGCTCTGGCGCTTCCGGCTCTCCGCGCTCGCCATGCAGGCCGCCCTGTGGGGCGGATTCGGGCTCGTCTTCGGTGAGTTGGCCCAACGCCTGCTGGAACCCAAGCCCGCGGCGGTCCCCTCCGGCCGGACGGTTCCGGCCGCGAACTGATCACTTCAGGACCAGGACACAAGCGCAACGCGAGAAGGCCTCTCGGGCCCGCCCGGGGGCCTTCTCGCGTTCCCGTACCCTCCGAACCCCCGGGAGGAGGGACGCGCCGCCAGGTCGCTCAGTCCTGCCCGTACACGTGGAACCCCCGGCCGGACTTGCGGCCCAGCAGGCCCGCCTCGACCATCCGCTGGAGCAGCGGGGGAGGGGCGTAGAGGGGCTCCCTGAACTCGTCGTAGAGGGACTCGGCGATCGAGGCGACCGTGTCGAGCCCGATCATGTCCGCCAGTTTGAGCGGGCCCATCGGATGGGCGCAGCCCAGCTCCATGCCGGCGTCGATGTCGGCCGCGGTGGCGAAGCCGGACTCCGCCATCCGGACGGCGGCCAGCAGATACGGGACGAGGAGGGCGTTGACGACGAAGCCGGCCCGGTCGCGGGAGCGTACGACCGTCTTGCCGAGGGTGCCGGTGGCGAAGGCCTCCACGGCGGCCACCGTGTCCGCGGACGTGTGCAGCGAGGCCACCACCTCCACCAGCGGCAGCACCGGGACCGGGTTGAAGAAGTGCAGGCCCACCACCCGGTCGGCGCGGCCGGTGGCCATGCCCAGGCGCATCACCGGCAGCGAGGACGTGTTCGTCGCGAGGACCGCCGCCGGGTCCTGGACGATCTTGTCGAGCGCGGCGAACACCTCGGTCTTGGCGGCGGCGTTCTCGACGACGGCCTCGACCACGAGTTGGCGGTCGGCCAGGTCGTCCAGACTCCCGGTGAAGACCATCCGGTCGAGCGCCTCCCGCGCCGCCTCCCGTTCCAGCCTGCCCCGGCGCACCGCACGGTCGAGCGAGGCCGCGACCCGCTCCCGCGCCCCGCGCGCGGCCGTCGCGTCCGCCTCGCACACCACCGTGTCCAGGCCGGCCCGCGCGCAGACCTCGGCGATCCCCGCGCCCATCTGCCCGGCGCCGACGACACCGACGCGCTCGACGGCGGCGGTCACGACCGGGGCTCCGCGTGCCGCACGAGGTGGCCGGCGTAGGCGTCCGGCGTGAAGAAGAGCGGCAACTCGCCGGACAGGGCGGTGCGTTCGAACAGACCGCGCACCGCGTCCAGGCCGGCCCACGGGAACTCGGCGCCCAGCGCCGCCAGTTCCTCGTCCAGCACGTCGAGCACGGTCATCCGGTCGATCACCCGGTGCCGCAGCCACTGCCAGATCTGCACCCGGGCGATCTCCGCGGTGGCCGCGTCCTCCATGAGGCCGTACAGGGCGACGGCACCCCGTCCGTTCATCCAGGCCGCGTAATAGCGCAGCGCCACCGCGATGTTGACGCGCACCCCCTCCGGTGTCGGCGGGCCGCCGATCCGGCGCACCGAGAGCAGGTCAGCGGCGGTGACCTTGACGTCGTCCCGGGTGCGGTCGATCTGGTCGGGCCGGTCCCGCAGCACCCCGTCGAACACCTCACGGCACACCGGCACGAGCCCCGGATGCGCCACCCAGGAACCGTCGAAGCCGTCCTCCGCCTCGCGTTCCTTGTCGAGCCGCACCATGGCGAGCGCCGCCTCGCGGGCTGCCGGGTCCCCGCTCGGCACCTGGGCCGCCATACCGCCGATCGCGTGCGCGCCCCGCTTGTGGCAGGTGCGTACCAGGAGTTCGGTGTACGCCCGCATGAAGGGCGCGGTCATCGTCACCCGCGCCCGGTCGGGCAGCAGGAAGTCGGTCCGGTGACCGAGGGTCTTGATCAGGCTGAACAGGTAGTCCCAGCGGCCCGCGTTGAGACCCGAGCTGTGCTCGCGCAGCTCGTAGAGGATCTCCTCCATCTCGAACGCCGCGGTGATCGTCTCGATGAGGACGGTCGCCCGGACCGTGCCGCGCGGGATGTCCAGCAACTCCTGCGCGAGCAGGAACACGTCGTTCCACAGCCGGGCCTCGTAGCGGTTCTCCAGCTTCGGCAGATAGAAGTACGGTCCCCGGCCGGCGTCGATCTGGCGCCGCGCGCAGTGGAAGAAGTACAGGCCGAAGTCGACCAGGGCGGCCGGCACCGGGCCGCCGCCGAACTCCAGGTGGTCCTCGGTGAGATGCCAGCCGCGCGGCCGGACCACGATGGTGGGGAGCCGGGCGGGGTCGGCGAGCCGGTACTCCTCGCCGTCCGCCGTGGTGAAGTCGAGGCGCCGCTCGATCGCGTCGAGCAGCGTGAGCTGGCCGCCGACGACGTTGTCCCAGGTGGGCGCGGTGGCGTCCTCGAAGTCCGCCATCCACACCCGGGCACCGGAGTTGAGGGCGTCGACCGCCGTCCGGCGTTCCGGCGGCCCGGTGATCTCGACGCGCCGGTCGGTCAGGCCGGGCGCGGCCGGGGCGACGCGCCAGGCCGGGTCGGCGCGCACGGCGGAGGTGACGATCGGGAAGTCGAGCGGGGTGCCGGCCGCGACGCGCAGGGCCTGCCGCCTGCGTTCCTTGAGCAGTTCGCGCCGGCGCGCGCCGAAGGCGGCGACGAGGCTGCCGACGAAGTCGAGGGCGGCCGGGGTGAGGATCTCGTCGTGCCGGTCGCCGGGCGCCGCGAGGACGCGAAGACGCCGGGTCGGTGCGGTGATGGACATCGGGATCTCCAGAGGGGAGGAGGGGGGCGGGGGCGCACGGGACGTCCGTACGGCCCCCGCCCGGCCGGGGGCGGAGCGGGTCGTCGCCCGGAGGACCGGGGCCGGACTAGTGGAACTGCTCTTCCTCCGTGGACCCGGAGAGGGCGGTGGTGGAGGAGGCGGGGTTGACGGCCGTGGAGACGAGGTCGAAGTAGCCGGTGCCGACCTCGCGCTGGTGCCTGACGGCGGTGAAGCCCTGCGCCTGCGCCGCGAACTCCTTCTCCTGGAGGTCGACGTAGGCCGTCATGCCGTGCTCGGCGTAACCGCGGGCCAGGTCGAACATGCCGTGGTTGAGCGAGTGGAAGCCGGCCAGGGTGATGAACTGGAACCGGTAGCCCATCGCGCCCAGCTCCCGCTGGAACTTGGCGATCTGGTCGTCGTCCAGCGCGGCCTTCCAGTTGAAGGAGGGCGAGCAGTTGTACGCCAGCATCTGGTCCGGGTACCGGGCGTGGACGGCCTCGGCGAACTCGCGGGCCTGCTCCAGGTCCGGCGTGCCCGTCTCCACCCAGATCAGGTCGGCGTAGGGGGCGTAGGCGAGACCGCGGGCGATGACCGGGGCCATGCCGCTCCGGACCCGGTAGAAGCCCTCCGCGGTCCGCTCGCCGGTGACGAACTCGGCGTCGCGCTCGTCCACGTCACTGGTGAGCAGGCTGGCCGCCAGCGCGTCCGTGCGGGCCACGATGAGCGTGGGCACATCCGCGATGTCGGCCGCGAGACGGGCCGCGTTGAGGGTGCGGATGTGCTGCGAGGTCGGCACCAGCACCTTGCCGCCGAGGTGGCCGCACTTCTTCTCCGAGGCGAGCTGGTCCTCGTAGTGGATGCCCGCCGCGCCCGCCGCGATCATCGCCTTGGTCAGTTCGAAGGCGTTCAGCGGACCGCCGAACCCGGCCTCCGCGTCGGCCACGATCGGCGCGAGCCAGTCGGTGGTGTCGCCGGCGTCCTCGGCGGTGGCGATCTGGTCGGCGCGCAGCAGGGCGTTGTTGATCCGGCGGACCACCTGCGGCACCGAGTTGACCGGGTAGAGGCTCTGGTCGGGGTAGGTGTGCCCGGCCTGGTTGGCGTCGGCGGCGACCTGCCAGCCGGACAGGTAGATGGCCTGGAGGCCCGCCCTGACCTGCTGGACGGCCTGGCCGCCGGTGAGCGCGCCGAGGGCGTGGACGTAGTCCCGCTCGCGCAGTTGGCGCCACAGACGCTCGGCACCGCGCCGGGCCAGGGTGTGCTCCTCGCGGACGCTCCCGGCGAGCCGGACCACGTCCTGCGCGCTGTAGGTGCGCTCGATGCCCTTCCACCGGGGGTCGGTGGCCCAGCGCCGCGCGAGTTCCTCGGCCGCCTGTGTCCTCGCCTCTGCCATGACCGTCACGTCTCCTCGTTGTGTACGGATTGCCAACCCTCCCGTTCCAGTCGAACGGAGGTGGCACTGTGTGTCGTCCTGCCGGGATGCGGCCCGCCGTGGCGCCGTCTGGCGCGGGTGAGCAACGCTGCCGGTGCGGGTCGCCGCCCGTGCCGGGATAGCCGACGTCAGGGCATGAATCGCACCCCGGTTCCGGGTGTTGACCGCCGGGGTCCGGCGGGCCGCACTCAGACTGTGGCACTGGCACTGAGTGCCATCAAGCGTGGACGGATGTCAACCTCTGTGAATCTTTCCGCCCCTCTTTGCCAAGTTTGCGAAGGGTGCGGGACGGGCCGGTGCCGGTAAGCTGACCGCGCCCTGAGCACGGAGGACACGCGGTGAGCAAGATCTACGCGGGAGCGCGCCTGCGCCGGCTGCGCGAGGAACGCCGGATGAACCAGGCCGAGCTGGCCCGCCTCCTGGACATCTCACCCAGCTATCTGAACCAGATGGAGCACGACTCCCGGCCGCTCACCGTGCCCGTGCTGCTCCGGCTCACCGAGGCCTTCGGCGTCGACCCCGGCTTCTTCTCCGAGCGGGACACCAGCCGGCTGGTCGCCGACCTGCGCGAGACCCTCGCGGGCGAGATCACCGAGGCCCGGGTGTCCGCCACCGATCTCGCCGAACTCGCCTCCCGGATGCCTGCGGTGGCCAAGGTCCTGCTCGACCTCGGCCGGCGCAACCAGCAGCTCGCGGAACGGCTCACCGGAGCGTCGGAGAGCCGCGACGGCCGGGGCGAACCGCCCCGCTCGCCCCACGAGGAGATCCGCGACTTCTTCTACCGCCGCCAGAACTACCTGCACGACACCGACCTCGCCGCGGAGGACCTCGCCGAGGAGATCGGCATCCGCCCGGGCGACGTCGTCCGCGCCCTCACCGCGCGCCTCGCGGAACACCACGGCGTCCGCACCGGCGGCGAGGCGGGCGAGTGCCTGCACCACTTCGACGGACCGACCCGCACCCTGCACCTGTCCGGCCGGCTGCGCCCCGGACAGCGCGCCTTCCGCATGGCGACCCAACTGGCCATGCTCGAATACGGCGGTGAACTCGACCGGCAGGCCGCCGAGGACTTCGACCCGGGCACGCCCGCCCACGGCCTGGCCCGCATCGGCATCGCCAACTACTTCGCCGCCGCGCTGATCCTCCCGTACCGGAGCTTCCACACGGCGGCCGAGGAGGCGCGCTACGACATCGAGCGGCTCACCGACCGCTACGGCCTCGGCTACGAGACCGTCTGCCACCGGCTGAGCACCCTCCAGCGGCCCCGGCTGCGCGGGGTGCCGTTCTCCTTCGTCCGCGTCGACCGGGCCGGGAACATGTCCAAGCGCCAGTCCGCCACCGGCTTCCACTTCTCCCGGGCCGGCGGCACCTGCCCGCTGTGGAACGTCTACGAGGCGTTCGCCGCGCCGGGCCGCATCCACGTCCAGATCGCCGAAATGCCCGACGGACAGCGCTACTTGTGGACCGCGCGCGCCATCACCCGGCACCGCGGCGGCTGGGGCGAACCCGGCAAGACCTTCGCAATCGGACTGGGCTGCGAGCTCCGGCACGCCCACCGGCTCGTCTACTCCGACGGCCTCGACCTCGCCAACGCGGCGGCGGCCACCCGCATCGGCATGGGTTGCCGCGTCTGCGAGCGCCTCGACTGCCCCCAGCGGGCCGCCCCACCGCTCGGCAGCCCGCTGCGCATCGACCAGAACACCAGCACCTTCGTGCCGTACCCGGTGGCCGAGTGAACCGGCCGCGACACCGGCGGATCAGGCCCTAGGGCGTGTCGTTTGGATCATGTGGCGGGTCGCGGGGCAGGGCACGCACTCCCCCAAGCTCTTCGAGCAGGGGGTACCCCCAGCGGCGTTGTCGTCGGTTGCCGACGCTCCGCGTCGTCGCCCTCCTCCGCCTTGCAGCTGCACGCACCCTGCCCCGCTCGGCCCAGCCGACAAGGCGCCGCACTCCGGCGCCACCTGATCCAAACGACACGCCCTAGCCGTCCTCGCCGCGGAAGGTCCTCAGGATCCGTTCGGCCGCCAGGGTCGCCGTCAACGAGCCCTCACGAACCTGCCGTTCGAGTTCCGGGGCGAGGGCGCGGACGCCCGGGTCGGCGTGCAGCCGGCCGAGGAGTTCGTCACGGACCATCGCCCAGGTCCAGTCGACCTGCTGGTCCCGCCGCTTGGCGGCGAGCCGGCCCGAGGAGTCGAGCAGCGTGCGGTGCTGCTCCAGCCGGTCCCAGACCGTGTCCAGACCGGCGCCCTCACGGGCGCTGCAACTGAGCACCGGCGGCGTCCAGGCCGCGTCCTTGCCGTGCATCAGCCGCAGCGCGCCGGCCAGTTCACGGGCCGCCGCCTGCGCGTCACGGGTGTGCGGCCCGTCCGCCTTGTTGACGGCGATCACGTCCGCCAGCTCCAGGACGCCCTTCTTGATGCCCTGCAACTGGTCCCCGGTGCGCGCCAGCGTCAGCAGCAGGAACGAGTCGACCATGTTCGCGACGGCCGTCTCCGACTGCCCGACCCCCACCGTCTCCACCAGCACCACGTCGTAACCGGCCGCCTCCATCACCACGATGGACTCCCGGGTCGCCTTGGCGACCCCGCCGAGCGTGCCGGCCGTGGGGGAGGGGCGGATGAACGCGGCCGGGTCCACCGCCAGCCGCTCCATCCGCGTCTTGTCGCCGAGGATCGAACCGCCGGTCCGGCTGGACGACGGGTCGACGGCGAGCACCGCCACCCGGTGTCCGAGAGCGGTCAGCATCGTGCCGAACGCGTCGATGAACGTCGACTTGCCGACACCCGGAACACCGCTGATCCCGATCCGCCGCGCCTTGCCGCTGTGCGGGAGCAGCTCGGTCAGCAACTCCTGGGCCAGCGCCCGGTGCTGGGGACGTGTGGACTCCACGAGGGTGATGGCGCGGGCGACCAGCGCGCGCCTCCCCTCCAGCACGCCCTTGACGTACGTGTCGAGCTGGATCACAGGTCGTGCCCGAGGTCGGCTCCGAGCCGCCGGACCAGGTCGTGGGCCGCGTCCGGGATCACCGTCCCGGGCGGGAACACGGCCGCCGCGCCCATCTCCAGCAGGGTCGGAACGTCCTGCGGCGGGATCACCCCGCCGACCACGATCATGATGTCCTCGCGGCCCTCCGCCGCCAGCTCCTCGCGCAGCGCCGGTACGAGCGTGAGGTGCCCGGCGGCCAGCGAGGAGACGCCCACGATGTGCACGTCAGCCTCCACGGCCTGGCGCGCCACCTCGGCGGGCGTCTGGAACAGCGGGCCCACGTCGACGTCGAAGCCGAGGTCGGCGAACGCGGTGGCGATCACCTTCTGGCCGCGGTCGTGACCGTCCTGGCCCATCTTGGCCACCAGGATGCGCGGACGACGGCCCTCGGCCTCCTCGAACGCCTCCACCAGCGCCCGGGTGCGGTCCACGGACGGGGACTCCCCTGCTTCGTTGCGGTACACCCCGGAGATCGTACGGATCTGGCCCGCGTGCCGCCCGTACACCTTCTCCAGCGCGTCGGAGATCTCGCCGACCGTCGCCTTGGCGCGGGCGGCGCGCACCGCCAGCTCCAGCAGGTTGCCCTCGCCGGCCGCGGCCCGGGTCAGCGCGTCGAGCGCGTCCCGGCAGGCGCCCTCGTCGCGCTCGGCCCGCAGCCGGCGCAGCTTCTCGATCTGCTGGGCGCGCACCGAGGAGTTGTCGACCTTCAGGACGTCGATCTTCTCGTCGGTCTCCACCCGGTACTTGTTGACGCCGATCACCGGCTGACGGCCGGAGTCGATCCGCGCCTGGGTGCGCGCCGCCGCCTCCTCGACCCGCAGCTTGGGAATGCCGGCGTCGATGGCCTGCGCCATACCGCCCGCCGCCTCGACCTCCTCGATGTGCTGCCACGCCCGGCGCGCCAGGTCGTACGTCAGCTTCTCCAGGTAGGCGCTGCCGCCCCACGGGTCGATGACCCGGGTGGTGCCGGACTCCTGCTGGAGCAGCAACTGCGTGTTGCGGGCGATCCGCGCCGAGAAGTCGGTCGGCAGGGCCAGCGCCTCGTCCAGGGCGTTGGTGTGCAGCGACTGCGTGTGCCCCTGTGTGGCGGCCATCGCCTCCACACAGGTGCGGGTCACGTTGTTGAACACGTCCTGCGCCGTCAGCGACCAGCCGGAGGTCTGCGAATGGGTGCGCAGCGAAAGGGACTTGGAGTTCTTCGGGTCGAACTGTTTGACCAGCTTCGCCCACAGCAGGCGCGCCGCCCGCAGCTTGGCGACCTCCATGAAGAAGTTCATGCCGATCGCCCAGAAGAACGACAGCCGGGGCGCGAACGCGTCGACGTCCAGGCCGGCTTCACGCCCGGCCCGGATGTACTCAACCCCGTCCGCGAGCGTGTACGCCAGCTCCAGGTCGGCCGTCGCCCCCGCCTCCTGGATGTGGTACCCGGAGATCGAGATGGAGTTGTAGCGGGGCATCCGCTGCGAGGTGAACGCGAAGATGTCGGAGATGATCCGCATCGACGGCTTCGGCGGATAGATGTAGGTGTTGCGGACCATGAACTCCTTGAGGATGTCGTTCTGGATGGTCCCGGCCAGCTTCTCCGGCGGCACGCCCTGTTCCTCCGCCGCCACGATGTAGAGGGCGAGGACCGGCAGCACGGCGCCGTTCATCGTCATCGACACCGTCATCCTGTCCAGCGGGATGCCGTCGAAGAGCTGACGCATGTCGTAGATCGAGTCGATGGCCACGCCCGCCATGCCGACGTCACCGGTCACCCGCGGGTGGTCGCTGTCGTAACCGCGGTGGGTGGGCAGGTCGAAGGCGACCGACAGGCCCTTCTGGCCGGCCGCCAGGTTGCGGCGGTAGAAGGCGTTCGACTCCTCGGCCGTGGAGAACCCCGCGTACTGGCGGATCGTCCAGGGCTGGTTGACGTACATCGTCGGGTACGGGCCCCGCAGGTACGGCGCGATGCCCGGGTAGGTGTCGAGGAAGTCCAGGCCCTCGGTGTCCCGCCCGGTGTACAGCGGCTTGACCGCGATGCCCTCCGGGGTCTCCCAGAGCGCCTCGCCGCCGGTGGCCTTCGCCGCGGCGGCGCTCCACTCCTCGGCGCTGCCGTCGGCGGCGGGTGTCCCCAGTTCGATCCCGGAGAAGTCGGGGATTCCCATCAGGACACTCCCATGCGGTCGAGGGTGGCGGAGAGGACGGCGACGGCGTCGCAGCCCGCGAAGACGTAGGAGTCGACACCCGGGTACCGCCCGGGCCGGCCGGCGAGGAACACATGCCGGGCGCCCGCCGCCGCGAGCTCCCGCGCGGTGCTCGCGGCCCGCTCCTCGTAGAGCGCGTCACTGGAGCAGAGGCAGGCCTCGGTCGCCCCGCTCTCCTCGAACGTGCCGTCGGTGACCGGTTCGACGCCGCCGGCCTGGAAGAGGTTCGAGACGAACGTGGACCGCGCGGAGTGCGCGGCGGCCGGGCCGATCGTGGCCAGGTAGATCCGCGGCCGGGACCCGGTGGCGGCGAGGTGGGCGTCGGAGCGGGCCCGCAGCGCCTCGTAGGCCTCGTCGCGGCGGACCCGGGGCAGGCCGCCGGACGGCGGTGCGGGGGCCGGCTCGCGCTCCACCGGACGCTCCGCGAGATGCGGGAACTCGCTGACGCCGGTGATGGGTTCGCGCCGCTTGGCGAGCCTCACCGAGCGCTCCGCCCAGGTCTTCGCCAGGTCGTCGGCGAGCCGGCCCGAGCGCAGCACCGCCGCCTGGCCGCCGTCCCGCTCGATCGACCGGAAGAACTCCCAGGCGGCGCCCGCGAGTTCGTCGGTCAGCCGCTCCACGTACCAGGAGCCGCCCGCCGGGTCGATGACCCGGGACAGGTGCGACTCCTCGATGAGGATCGTGGAGGTGTTGCGCGCGATGCGGCGCGCGAAGGCGTCCGGCAGGCCGAGCGCGTGGTCGAAGGGCAGCACGGTCACGGAGTCCGCGCCGCCGACCCCGGCCGCCAGCGTGGCGATCGTGGTCCGCAGCATGTTCACCCACGGGTCGCGGCGCGACATCATCACCGGCGAGGTCACGGCGTGCTGCACCTGCGCGCCCGCGGCCGGCGCCCCGCTGGCCTCGGCGACCCGCGCCCACAGCCGGCGCGCCGCCCGCAGCTTGGCGATGGTCAGGAACTGGTCGGCGGTCGCCGCATAGCGGAACTCAAGCTGCGCGCAGGCCTGTTCGAGGGTCAGACTGGACGAGGTCAGCTCCCGCAGATAGGCGACGCCGGTGGCCAGCGAGGCGCCCAGCTCCTGCGCGGCCGAGCCGCCGGCCTCGTGGTACGGCAGCGCGTCCACGGTCAGCGCCCGCAGACCGGGATGGTCCTCGGCGCACCGGCGGGCGAGCGAGGCCACCGGGGCGAAGTCCGTCGCGGTGCCGGTGCGGGCCTCGTGGCCGAGCGGGTCGCCGCCGAGGTTGCCCCGGGCGGCACCCGGCGCGACACCGCGCTCCTCGTACAGCCGCAGCAGTTCCGTCGCCGCGGCCTCGGTGTCACCGCCCGCGTCGAGGACGACCGGCGCCAGGTCGAGGTAGACGCCGTCCAGGACGCGGCCGAGCGAGCCGAGCGGGATGCCGCCCTCGCCGACGGCCAGCCACAGGGAGGTGACGCCGTTCTCCAGGTCGCCGAGAACGAGGGCGTTGTCGTCGGCCGTGTGCCGCTGCCGTACGTCCCAGCCGCCGGCGGTGCCGCCCTCGGGGCGGGCCGCCCGTACGAAGGGGGCGAAGCCGGGGAGACCGGGATCGGGGGCCGTGTCGCGCGCGGTGTAGAGGGGCCTGGTGCGCAGCCCGTCCTCCAGGGAGGTCGACAGCGCGTCCTCGGCGTCCGCGCCCGAGACCTCCTTGCCCGACTTGCGCAGCACGCCCTCCACCAGGAGCTGCCACTGGTCATGGGTCGCGGAAGGGAACTCGGCGGCCAGCGCGAGCCCGTCATTGGGCAGGACTGTCATGCTCGGATGCTAGGCCAGACTTCGAGAGCCGCAGCAGAGGCGGCGCCTGTGACCTTGGCCTCTCGGTCTCGGTGATCCAGATCTCAGCGGCCCGGCAGAGCGGCGAACGGGGTGCGCGCCGGGGCGGGAGAGTGCCGTACGGGGTCCCCCTCTCGGGGGGCCGGGGAGAGTGTCGCACGGGGGTGCGCGCCGGGGCCGGAAGCACGGTGAACCCGGGCTTCCGGCCCCGGTGGCACGGGCCGGCCCTGACACGTCAGGCGGCGGGGGCGGCCACCTTCGTCGCGGGGTCGCCGTCGACCGCGGCGGCGAGCTGCGGCACCAGCCGGTCGAGCATGTACGGCAGGCTCAGCACCGACACGAAGGAGACGGAGTTGCCGTAGTCGCTGCTCTCCTTGATGTAGACCTCACGCCGCTGCCGCGCCACCTTCAGGTCCCCGTACAGGGCGTCCTTGTGCAGCTTGGCCTCGTCCTTGGCCGGGTCCCCGGCGATCCACACGATCGCGTCGGTGTCCAGCAGGTCGGTGCGCTCCTTGCTGATGTTGGCGCCGAACTCGTCCCCGATGACCTTGTCCAGGTCGGTCGGCAGACGGAAGCCGAGGTCGGTCAGCACGCGCGAGCGCGGGTCCTGGCTGCCGAACACGAAGGTGCCCTCGTACGGCGTGGCCACCACGCCGGTCGCCTTGGCGAACGCCGGGTTCTTCGCGGCGGCCGTCTTGAAGTCGGCCTCGACCCCCTTCACCACCGACGCGGCCTTGGCCTCCTGGCCCAGCGCCTTGCCGATGATCTCCGTCTGCTTCTGCCACGGCACACCGAAGTCGTTGTACTCCTTCGGCTGGGCCACCACCGGGGCGAACTTCGACAGGGTGGTGTACTGCGCCTTGGTGAGGCCGCCGTAGACCGCGAGGATCAGGTCGGGACGCAGCGCCGCGATCTTCTCGGTCTGCGGTCCCGTGCCGGTGTCCTTCAGGACGGTGGGGAGCGCGGCGTCGCCGAGCTTGCCGGTGGCCCAGGGGCCGATGGCGCCCTTGTAGCCGCCGAGCCACTCGGTGGTGCCGACGGGCACCTTGCCGAGGGCGAGCACGGAGTCCTGGTCGGTCAGCCCGACCGTGACGATCCGCCGGGGTTCGGCCTTGATGGTGGTGCTGCCGTACTTGTGGGCGATGGTGACGGGAAACGCCTTGTCCGAGGCGGCGGGCTTGTCGGAGCCGGCCGCGGAGTCGTCCGAGGAGCCGCAGGCCGCGACGGCGGCGAGCAGCAGGAGGGCGGAGGCGAGCGCCGCGGCGAGCCGGGTGCCTCGCGGAGAGCCGAGCATCAGTGGTCCTTCAGAGTCGGAGCGGTGGTGGTGTGCGGGGGGTGTTCGGGCGTCGTGCGCGTGCCGGACCAGGCCTGCCAGAGCGAGGCGTAGGTACCGTCGGCCGCGCACAGCTCGTCGTGGCGGCCGCTCTCCACGATCCGGCCGTCCTCCATGACGACGATCCGGTCCGCGGTGGCGGCCTGGGTGAGACGGTGGGCGACGACGAGTGCCGTACGGCCCTCGACGGCCCGGGCGGCGGCCTTCTCCAGCAGCCGGGCGCCGGTGCTGCCCGCCTCGGCCGTCGCCTCGTCCAGTACGGCGACCGGCGGATCGGCCAGGACCAGCCGGGCCAGGGCGAGTTGCTGCACCTGGGCGGGGGTGAGGCGGTGTCCGCCCTCGCCGACGACCGTGCCGAGCCCCTCGGGCAGCGCCTCCACCCAGTCGAGCGCGTCGACCGCGGCCAGCGCGGCGCGCAGGTCGGCGTCGGTGGCGGCGGCGCGGGCGAGCCGCAGGTCCTCGGCGAGCGGTCCGGCGAAGACGTGCGTCTCCTGGGTCACCAGGGCGACGGGCAGGGTGCCGTCGGAAGGGGCGGCGCCGGACAGCCGGACCGAGCCGGAGGTCGGCCGGTGCACCCCCGCGATGAGCTTGGCGAGCGTCGTCTTGCCCGCGCCGCTCGGGCCGACCAGCGCGACTCGTTCCCCGGGCCGCAGCGTCAGGTGCACGTCCCGCAGGACCGGCCGGCCGGGCTCGTAGGCGTGACGCAGTCCGGTGACGGTGACGGTGCCGGGCGCTCCGTCCGCCGGCCCGGCCTGCCCGGGTACCGAGGGGGCCGGGCCGGCGTCGGCGGGGTCCGGGTCCGCCACCCCGACGAGCCGGTTGAGCGCGGCGGTCGCGGTCTGCGCGTCGTCGAGCAGCACCAGGGCGGAGTTGACCGGCGTGAACAGACTGTGGAAGTAGAGCGCGGCGGCGGTCGCCGTACCGATGGACACCGACCCGGCGCGCACCAGCAGGAACCCGGTGACCAGGACCGCGGCGAGCCCCGCGTACTCCGCGATGTGCAGCCGGTTGTAGAACCGCAGTACCAGCTTGACCCCGCGCATGGTGAGCGCGACGGCGGCGGAGGACCGTTCGGTGACGTGCGCGGTGTGCTCCTCCTCCAGGCGGTACGCGCGGACGGTGCCGGCACCGGCGATGGTGTCGAGCAACTGCTGCTGCTGGGCGCCGGTCGCGACGCGTTCGCGGGCGTACAGCGGCACGGCGTTGCGCACGTACCAGCGCGCGGTGTGCGCCTGGACGGGCACGGCGACGAGGGCGGCGAGCAGGAAGCGCCAGTCGAGCGCGGTCATCGCGGCCAGGGTGAGCACGATGGCGAGGACGGAGCGGGCCAGTTCGGGCAGTGCCGAGCGGACCGCCTCGCCGACCCGGGCCACGTCCCGGGTGACGCGGGCGGTGAGGTCTCCGGTGCCGGCCTTCTCGACCTGCTCCAGGGGCAGCCGCAGGGCCCGGTCCACGAACAGTTCACGCAGCCGGGCGAGCACGCTCTCACCGAGCTGGGACACCAGGGACAGGCCGAGCGCGGTGGTGCCGCCCTGGACGAGCGCCACCACGACCAGCAGGACGACGGGGAGGGTGAGGTCGCCGGGAGGCCGCCGGCCGGCCACCAGGTCGACCATGTGGCCGAGCAGCGGCTGGACGAGCAGTCCCACCGCGGTGGCCGCGATCATCGTCACGACGGAGCCGAGCGCCAACCGGCGGTGCGGGCGCAGCAGTCGGCGGATGGCGGCGCGGGTCCTGGCCGGGGTGGCGGTGGGCAGCAGCTCGCGGGTGGTCATCGTCTCCTCGTTCCGGTCCGCCGGGGCGCCGCTCATGCCAGCACCGCCGCGCGGTAGATCGCGTGCCGCCGCACCAGTTCGGCGTGCGGGGCGGTGTCCGTGACCCGGCCCTCGTGGACGAGCGCCACCCGGTCGGCGACCGCGAGCAGGGCGGGGCTGGTCGTCACGAGCACGGTGGTGCGGCCCTTGCGGATCTCGCGGATCCCGGAGGCGATGAGGGCCTCGGTCACCGTGTCGACCGCCGTCGTCGGGTCGTGCACCACCAGGACCGGCCGGTCCGCCGCCAACGCCCGGGCGAGGGCTACCCGTTGACGCTGGCCGCCGGAGAGGGAGCGGCCCTGTCCGCTGACCGCGGTGTGCTCGCCGTCGGGCAGGGTCGCGGCGACCTGGGTCACCCCGGCCGCGGTCATCGCCGGTTCGGGCGATCCCGCGCCGGGGGCGGCGGCGAGCACGTTGTCGCGGACGGTCCCTTCGAAAAGGTCGGCGTCGTGCTCGGCCACCAGGACGGCCGTTCGGATCTCGGCCGGGTCCAGATCGCGCAGGGACACCCCGTCCAGTTCCACGGAGCCGGCGTCGGGATCGACCTGTCGGCTCAGACAGCGCAGCAGGTCGGCGGCGTGGGCGGGGTCGGTCGCGACCACGCCGAGGAGTTCGCCGGCCGGGATGTCCAGATCGACCGCGCGCAGCCCGCCGTGCCGGAGCCCGGTCAGCCGCAGCGCGCCGCGCACCGGGCCCGGCAGCGGGCTGCCGCCTGCGGTGACGGCGGGCTCGGTGGCCAGCACCTCCGCGATCCGGGTGGCCGAGGCGCGGCCCTGGGCGAGTTCGGCGTTGACCCAGGCGAGCACCTCCAGCGGGCCGACCAGGAAGAGCGCGAGACCGACGGCCGAGACCAACTGGCCCAGGCTGATGCTGCCTTCGGCGGCCAGCCGGCCGCCGACCAGGGCGACGGCGGCGATCAGGCAGCCGGTGAGCGCGAGGACCATGCCGCTCTGGAAGGCCTGCGCCCGGGCGGCGCGCAGTGTGGCCCGCAGGGAGTCACGGCTCGTGGCCCGGTAGCGTTCGATGGCCGTCGACTCGCCGCCGATGCCCTTCAGGATGCGCAGTCCGGTCACCAGGTCGGCCGCGATGGCCGAGGCGTGCGCCGCCCGTTCCTGCTCGGCCTCGCTGCGGGTCTCCAGGGGCTTGCTCAGCAGATGCCCCAGCCACAGCAGCACCGGGGTGCCCACCAGGACCACGAGGCCGAGGGTGAGCGAGGTGCGCAGCAGTACGACCGCGCAGGTCGCGATGCCCACCAGGGCGGCGATCCCGAGCGGCAGCGCGAGGTTGACCGCGCCGACCCGCTTGGCGTCCTCGGTCGCGGTATTGGCGAGCGCGCCGGGCAGCCGGCCCTCCTCGGCGCCCCCGCCCGGGTGGAGAACCCGGCGAACGAGGCCGACGCGCAGGGAGTGTTCGGCCCGGACGGCGGCGAGTTCACCGGACCAGGCGCCGATCCGGAAGCTCAGGGCGAGCCCGGCGTACACCGCGGCCAGGACACCGAGCCACAGCACGAGGGCGCCGGTGTCGGACCTGGTGACGGCGCGGTCGATGACGACGCCGATGAGGGCGGGGACGAGGGCCTCGCCGATCTGGTGCCCGGAGCTGAGGACCGCGCTCAGCGCCACCCGCCCGCGCTGTCCCGCCACCGAGTCCCTCAGGACGCCGCGCCCCGTCGGATGTGCAGCACTCATCCATACCCCTCCGGGAAAGGACGTCGAAA
The DNA here is from genome assembly GCF_040703595.1 of Streptomyces sp. NPDC007084. Classification (NCBI taxonomy): domain Bacteria; kingdom Bacillati; phylum Actinomycetota; class Actinomycetes; order Kitasatosporales; family Streptomycetaceae; genus Streptomyces; species Streptomyces sp. NPDC007084. The sequence continues at coordinate 72,223 of NZ_JBEYFY010000005.1, read as the reverse complement.
ACTTAGGTGAGGCTACCTTAAGTCTGAGGCCAGGGTCCGGCCCCAGGATGAACGGAATCGCGCCCCTGCCGGGCGGGGCGGCACACCCAGCGCTGCCACCCCGCCCGATCCCAACCCGCCCCGCTGGTAGGGCGGTTCAGGCGGGGCAGTCGGTCCGCGCGGCCGGGTCCGCCGTCCCTGCCGCGTCCGCGGTCCCTGCCGTGCCGGCTGCCGTGGCCGCGGGGACGGCCGTGTTGTCGGCCGCGCGGTGGGCGAGCAGCGAGTCGAGGATCTCCCCGGAGCGCACGGCCGTCGTGGACAGCAGGGTCGAGGTGAGCCCGTGCGTGTGCTCCGTCGCGCCCTGGACGTAGATGCCGGCCGTCACCTCGGAGACCCGGTGGTCCCGGCCGACCAGGACGGCGTCCTTGTCGTCGCGCAGACAGAGCTTCGAGGCCCGGCCCAGCAGCGCGTCCAGGTCCCGGGGGCGGTAGCCGGTGGCGTGGACGAGCAGGTCGGAGGAGATGATCTCCCGTTCCCCGGTGGGCAGATACTCGACCGTGACGTCCAGCCGGTCCTCGTGGGCCTGTACGTCACGGATGCGGGAGACGTTGCGCAGGCGCAGGCGTTCCCGGCCGAGGACCTTCTCGCGGTACATGGTGGCGTACAGCGACTCGATGAGATCCATGTCGACCACCGAGTAGTTGGTGCTGCGGTGGTAGTCGACCAGGGACTGTTTCACCTCCGGGGCGGAGCGGAAGTAGACGTCCACCGCCTCCGGGTCGAAGATCCGGTTGGCGAACGGGCTGTCGTCGGCCGGGGTGTAGCCGTACTTGGCGAACACCGCGCAGATCTCCGCGTCCGGGAACGAGCGGTGCAGATAGTCCACCGCCTCGGCGCCGCTCTGTCCGGCGCCGAGCACCAGGATCCGCCCCACCGGCGTTCCCGTCCCGGCCAACTCCGCTACACGCGGCACCAGTTCGCTGTTGTGCCAGACGCGGTCCGACAAGGCGGTGCCGGGCGGCAGGTGGGGTTCCAGGCCGACGGCCACCGAGATGTTGCGGGCCCGCCTGGTCACCGTACGGTCCGGCGATCCGGGCACCCGGCTGGTCACGTCGAACCAGCGGACCTCGCCGTCGTCGGAGGTGACCGGCTCCACGGAGAGCACCTCGCGGTCGTAGCCCACGAGATGGGCGAGCCGGGCCGCCGCCCACTCGAAGTACTCGTGGAACTCGATCCGCAACGGGAAGAGCGTCTTCGCGTTGAGGAAGTCCACCAGCCTGCCGCGCTCCCGCAGGAAGCACAGGAACGTGAAGTCGCTGGTCGGGTTCCGCATCGTGACCAGGTCCTTGAGGAAGGACACCTGCATCGTCGCGTCGTCGATCAGCATGCCGCGGTGCCAGCCGAAGGAGGGCTGACGCTCCAGAAACTCCGCGCGGATCCGGTCCTCGGGTGATGCCCCGGCGTTGTGCTCCTCAATGGCGATGGCCAGTGCCAGATTTGACGGTCCGAAACCGATCCCGATCACGTCATGTATGGCGTCAGGTTCGTCGTGCAGTGCGTTCACCGCAACTTCCCTTCCCTTGGGCGCCCCTGATGTTAAATAAGGTTAGCCTTACCTTGCAATGGTGGTCTCCAAGAGAGGATCGACTATGCGGGTCGTCATGTTCGGCTACCAGACCTGGGGGCATCGCACGCTCCAGGCTCTGCTGGAGTCCGACCACGAGGTGGTTCTGGCGGTCACCCACCCCAAGAGCGAACACGCCTACGAGAAGATCTGGGACGACTCCGTGGCCGACCTCGCCGAGAAGCACGGCATCCCGGTGCTGCTGCGCAACCGGCCCGACGACCCCGAACTCCTCGCCGCCCTGCGGGACGCGGAGCCCGACATCATCGTCGCCAACAACTGGCGCACCGTGCTCCCGCCGGAGGTCTTCGACCTGCCCCCGCACGGCACCCTCAACATCCACGACTCCCTGCTGCCGGCCTACGCGGGCTTCTCGCCCCTCATCTGGGCGCTGATCAACGGCGAGCGCGAGGTCGGCGTCACCGCCCACCGGATGAACGCCGAACTCGACGCCGGCGACGTCCTGTTGCAGCGCGCGGTGCCGGTCGGACCGGCCGACACCGTCACCGACCTGTTCCACCGCACCGTCGACCTGATCACCCCCGTGGTCACCGAGTCCCTCGACCTGATCGCCTCCGGCCGGGCCCGCTGGATACCCCAGGACCGCAGCCGCGCGAGCTTCTTCCACAAGCGGTCCCTGGAGGACAGCCGCATCGACTGGACCTGGCCCGCCGAGGACCTCGAACGCCTGGTGCGCGCCCAGTGCGACCCGTACCCCAACGCCTTCACCCACCACCGAGGCGAACGGCTGCGCATCGTCGAGGCCTCGGTGTCCGAGGGCTGCTACGGCGGCACCCCGGGGCGGATCTTCATCCGCGAGGGGGACGGGATCGTGGTCGTGGCCGGCGCGCAGGCCCGCACTGGACGGCTGCGCGGGCTGCTGGTCCGGCGGGTGCGCACCGAGGACGGCGCCGAACACGCGGCCACCGACTACTTCCGGACCATGGGCGGCTACCTCACCGCCCGTCCGTGAGCGCCCTGCCCGGGCTCGCCGACCGGCCCCTGCCGGTGGAACGCCCCGAGGGCCGGACCGTCGTCGTGAAGTACGGCGGCCACGCCATGGCCGACGAACCGCTCCGGCGCGCCTTCGCGCAGGACGTCCTCGCCCTGCGCCGGGGCGGTGTCCGGACCGTCGTGGTGCACGGCGGCGGCCCGCAGATCGGCGCCCACCTCGACCGGCTGGGCCTCAAGTCCGCCTTCCTGAACGGGCTGCGGGTCACCACGCCCGAGACCATGGACGTGGTGCGGATGGTGCTCTCCGGCAAGGTCCAGAAGGAACTGGTCGGACTCCTCAACGAGGACGGGGCGTACGCCGTCGGGCTCAGCGGCGAGGACGCGCGGACCCTCACCGCCGTCAAACGCTTCGCCGAGGTGGGCGGCGAACGCGTGGACATCGGCCTCGTCGGAGACGTCACCCAGGTCAACACCGCCGTCCTCGGGCTGCTGCTGGAGCACCGGCACATCCCGGTGGTCTCGTCGGTGGGCCGGGGCGAGGACGGCCAGGTCTACAACGTCAACGCGGACACGGCGGCCGGAGCGGTGGCCGCCGCCCTCGGCGCGGACGCGCTGGTCGTCCTCACCGACGTGCCCGGCCTGTACGCCGACTGGCCGGACAGCGAACGGGTCGTCGGCCGGATCACCGCGGGCGAGCTGGAGGGGCTGCTGCCCCGGCTCGGCGGCGGGATGGCGCCGAAGATGGAGGCGTGCCTGCGAGCCGTACGCTCCGGGGTCGGGGCCGCCCGGGTGCTCGACGGACGGGTGCCGCACGCCCTGCTCGACGGCCTGTCCGGCGACCGGGGAACCGGCACGACGATCGTGCCCGACGCCCCGGCGTGACGGCCCCGGACCGGGACCGGTCGCGCGCGGCAGCTCGCCGCCCGCGACCGGCCCGCGCGTCCGTCCCCCCGCCCTGGGCGGAGCGAACCGCCGTCAGCCGGCGCCCCGCGCGGCGGTCTCCAGCGCGGGCGCCCCGTGGTGCCGGCCCATCGGGATGACCAGCGGGGTGTGGCTCACCGGGTCCGTGGTGATACGGCAGTTGAGGTCGAAGACGTCCTCGACCGTCTTCTCCGTGATGACCTCGGCGGGCGAGCCCTCGGCCACGATCCGCCCCGCCTTCATGGCGACGACGTGATCGGCGTACCGGCACGCCTGGTTGAGGTCGTGCAGCACCATGACGATCGTCCGGTGCTCCCGCCGGTTCAGGTCGGTGACCAGGTCCAGGACGTCGATCTGGTGGGCCAGGTCCAGATAGGTGGTCGGCTCGTCGAGGAGCAGGACCTCGGTGCCCTGCGCGACCGCCATGGCGATCCAGGCGCGCTGGCGCTGCCCGCCGGACAGCTCGTCGACCGGCCGGTCCGCCAGCTCTGTCATGCCGGTGGCGGCCAGCGCGTCCCGTACGGCCTGCTCGTCCGCCCGCGACCACTGCCGCCACCAGGTCTGGTGCGGTGAACGGCCCCGGTTCACCAGGTCGATGACGGTCAGGCCCTCCGGCGCGACCGGGCTCTGCGGGAGGATGCCGAGCCGCTGGGCGAGTTCCCGGGACGGCATGGAGTGCAGGGCCCGCCCGTCGAGCTGGACACTGCCCGCGCGGGGGGCCATCAGCCGGGCCAGCGCGCGCAGCAGGGTGGACTTGCCGCAGGCGTTGGCGCCGACGATCGCGGTGATCCGGCCGGGCGGCACGACGAGGTCCAGGCCGTCGACGACCGTACGGCTGTCGTAGGCCAGCCGCAGCCCGTCGGCCCGCAGGTCGGGGCCCGGGGCCGCGCCCGGCGCCCGGCCGGCCGGTGCGCGGTCGCCCGGCTTCGGCGGCGAGTCGGCCGGTGCGGCGGCGGTCGTCAGGGGACCGGCCGGCAGGGCGTCGGCCGGCACGGGGCCGGCCGGCAGCGGATCAGCCGGGATGGGATCGACCGACATGGGATCAACCTCCTGAACCCGCGCGGTTGGCGCGGACGAGCAGCCAGAGCAGGATCGGCGCGCCGAGGACGCCGGTGACGATGCCGACCGGAAGTTCCGTGCCGGAGATGACGGTGCGGGCGATGAGGTCGCTGCCGAGGACCACCAGCGCGCCGGTGAGCCCGGAGGCGACGGTAGGCGGCCAGGCGGTGCGGGCCAGCCGCTGCGCGATCTGCGGGGCGGCGAGCGCGACGAAGGCGACGGGACCGGCCGCCGCGGTGGCGAACGCGATCAGTCCGACGCCGGTGAGCAGGATGGACAGACGGACGAACTGGACCCGGGTGCCGAGGCCGGTGGCCACGTCGTCGCCGAGTTGCAGCGTGCGCAGCAGCCGGCCGAGCAGCAGCGAGGCGGGCAGCAGGACCGCGAGCGCGACGGCGAGCGGGCGGGTCTCGTCCCAGGTGCGGCCGTTGAGGTTGCCCACCAGCCAGCCGAGGGCGGCCTGCGCCTCGAAGCGTCCGCCCTTGGCCATCAGATAGTCCGTGGCGCTGGAGCACATCCAGGAGACGCCGATGCCGACCAGGATGATCCGGTAGCCGGTGGTGCCGCGCCGCCAGGCCAGCACGTACACGAGCAGCGCGGTGGCCAGGGCACCGGCCAGGCCGAGGCTCTGGGTGCCGAGCCCCGCATCCCAGCCGAGCACGAGCCCCGCGACCACGGCGGTGCCGGCCCCCTGGGTGAGGCCGATCATGTCGGGGCTGGCCAGTGGATTGCGGGTCATGGTCTGGAACAGCGCGCCCGAGACGCCGAACGCGACGCCGGCCAGCAGGCCGACGAGGGCGCGGGGCAGCCGGAGGTCCTGGACGACGAGCACGGTCCCGGGGTCTCCGGCGCCGCCGAGGGCGCGGACGACGTCCGCGAAGGCGATCGGGTAGTCGCCGATCGTCAGCCCCCAGCAGAACAGCAGGAAGGTGCCGACGGCCAGGACCCCGCACAGGGCGACCAGACGGGGCCGCACGATCCCCGACAGGGGCGGGACGGCCAGACGGTAGGCGCGGAACGCGGAGGGGAGGGAAGGCGGGGGAGAACCGGCCTTTCCGGCAGGGGAGTTGACGCTCTCCACGACGGGGGAGCCGACGGCCCGTACGGCGGGTTCGGTCATGTCACACCTCCGCCAGTCGCTGGCGCCGGACCAGCGCGATGAAGAACGGGCCGCCGATGAAGGCGACGATGACGCCCGCCTGGACCTCGGTGGGCCGGGCGATGACCCGCCCCACGATGTCCGCGGTCAGCAGCAGACAGGGGGCCAGCACCGCGGACAGCGGCAGCAGCCAGCGGTGGTCGGGGCCGAGCCCCGCCGCGCGGGCGAGCACCCGGGCGATGTGCGGGACGACCAGCCCGATGAACACGACGGGGCCGATCACCGCGACGGCCGCGCCGGTGAGCAGAGTGACCGCGGCGACGCCCTGGAGCCGCACCAGGCCCAGCCGGCGCCCGAGCGAGGCCGCCACGTCGTCGCCCAGCGCGAGGCTGTTGAGGGCCGGCGCGCAGGCCAGCGCCAGCAGTGTGCCCACCGCGAGGAAGGGCACGATCCGCCAGACGGTGTCCGCGTCCTGGTCGGCCATCGAGCCCGCGGACCAGAAGCGGTAACGGTCCAGCGCGTCCGGGTTGGTGAGCGCGATGGCGCTGGTCAGCGAGGACAGCATGAACGTCACGGCGATCCCGGCGAGGGCCAGTTTCACCGGGGTCAGACCGGAGCGGCCCATCCGGCCGAGGACGTAGACCAGCACGCTGGCCGCGAGGGCGCCGGCGAAGGCGAACCAGACGTATCCGTAGAACGAGCCGAAGCCGAACACGCCGACGGCCACGACGATGGCGAAGGACGCGCCCGCGCTCACACCGAGCACGCCCGGATCGGCGAGCGGATTGCGGGTCAGCGCCTGCATCAGGCCGCCGGCCAGGCCCAGCGCGGCACCGGCGGTGAGGCCGAGGGCGGTGCGGGGGACGCGGGCCGTCCAGACGATGTTGTCGACCAGCCGGCTCGGCGGATGCCCGAACAGCGCCCGGACCACCTCGTCCAGCGGGATCGCGGCGGCGCCGACGGCGATCGACAGCAGACAGAGCGCGATGAGGACGGCGCTCAGCGACGCCACGAGAAAGACCGGGCGGACGTGCTTGCCCCCGGTCACCGTGCGGTCTCCAACGGCCAACTCCCTTAGGTTAGGCAGGCCTTAATCGTAGTGGGCTGATCGGGGATCTCCGAGACCAGGGCCTTTTGGTTAGGTAATCCTTACCTTAGTATGGCCGCGGTCCTCCGGCTTGAGCCGGTTCCGCGCATTCGGAAGGCACGGTCACCTGTGTCCGGTATCGAAGATCGTGTGTCTGGAGTCGACGACGGTGTGGCGGCGGCGTACTGGCGCCGGCGGCTCGACCCGCTGCCCCAAGAGGCCGCTCTGCCCGTCGACTTCCCCTACCCGGCAGGCCCGGGCGGCGAGCGCCGCGTCCTGAGCCGGAGCCTGCCGGGGGCGGCCGAGGGCGTGACTGCGCCGGACACGGCCGACGGGGGGACCGCGCGGAGCGCGGCCGGTGGGGCGGTTGTGCCGGGCGTGGCCACTGGGGCGGTTGTGCCGGACATGGCCGATGGGTCGGCCGCGCCGGGCACGGTGGGTGGGTCGGCTGTGCCGGGCGCGGCCGGCGAGGCGACTTTGCTCGCCGCGTTCGTGGCGCTGCTGCACCGCTACTCCGGAGCCCACGACATCACCGTCGGACACGACGGGCTGCCGCTCCGCGTGGCGCTCGACGGGGACACCCCCTTCTCCGAGCTGGTGGAGCGGACGGCCGCCGCGATCGCCGAGGCCCGCGCCCACCACGTCGAACTCGACCGGCTCGTGGCGCAGTTGCGTCCGGAACCCACCCGTGGCGGCGGCCTCCTGTTCAACACCGCCTTCCGTACGGCGTCCGCCGCGCGGCCCGCCGCGCCGTCCCGAGGGGACTCAGGCGCGACAGGGGACCGGGAGACCGGGGCGGCCCGGCCCGTCGCCGCCCCGCTGGACTCGGCGGCCGAATCCACCGCCGCCCCGCTGGACCTGACCCTCGAAATCACCGACGGCGAACTGCGGCTGACCTACCGTCACGACCTGTTCGAGGACGCCACCGCGCACCGCGTCGCCGGCCACTTCACGACCCTCCTGTCAGACGCCCTCGCCCGCCCGCACACCCCCGTCGGAGAACTCGAACTCCTCGGCGCCGCCGAGCGCGACCGCGTCCTGGAGGAGTGGAACGACACCGGCCACGACATCCCGTCCCGCACCTGGCCGGAGATGTTCGCCGACCAGGTACGCCTGCGCCCGGACGCCGTCGCGCTCGTCTTCGAGGACACCCGGCTCACATACGCCGAACTCGACGAGCGCGCCAACCGGTTGGCCCACGCCCTGATCGCCCGCGGCGCAGGCCCCGAGCGGGTCGTCGCGCTCGCCGTCCCCCGCTCCGCCGAACTGATCGTCGCCGAGGTCGCGGTGCTCAAGGCGGGCGCCGCCTATCTCCCGGTCGACACCGACTACCCGGCCGACCGCGTCTCGTACATGCTGGCCGACGCCCGCCCCGCCTGCCTGGTCACCACCGAGGACGCCGCCGCCGACATCCCGCCGTGTGCGGGCATGGACCTCCTCGTCCTCGACGCGCCCGCCACCGTACGGGAGCTGGCCGCGAGCCCGGTCCACGACCCGGGGCCCGCCGACCGCGGACCGCTGGAGGTCACCGGCGCCGCCTACGTCATCTACACCTCCGGCTCCACCGGCCGCCCCAAGGGCGTGGTCCTCTCCCACGCGGGCGTCGCCAAGCTGGTGGCCACCCAGTCCGAGCGGTTCGGCATCGGACCGCACAGCCGGGTCCTCCAGTTCGCCTCCCCGAGCTTCGACGTCGCCTTCTGGGACCTGTGCCTCGGACTGCTCTCCGGCGGCCGGCTCGTCGTCGTCCCCACCGAACTCCGGGTCCCCGGCAGGCCGCTGGCCGACTACGCGCACGCCCACGGCATCACCTTCATGATCCTCCCGCCGGCCCTGCTCGCCGCCATGCCGGAGGACGTCGAACTCCCGCCCGCCACGCTGCTCGCCGGCACCGAGCGGGTCTCGCCCGAACTCGTCGGCCGCTACGCGCGCGGCCGGATGATGTTCAACGCGTACGGCCCCACCGAGGCCACCACCAACTCCACCCTCGGCCTGTGCGACCCGGACACCCCGGCCGGCACCATCGTGCCCATCGGCGTCCCCGACCCCGGCACCCGCGCCTACGTCCTCGACGCCCGGCTCAAGCCCGTCCCGGCCGGGGTCGCGGGCGAGCTGTACCTCGGCGGCGCCGGACTCGCGCGCGGCTACCTCGGCCGCCCCGACCTGACCGCCGAGCGGTTCGTCGCCGACCCCTTCGGAGAGCCCGGCGAACGGCTCTATCGCACCGGCGACCTGGTGCGCTGGAAGTCCGACGGCCGCCTGGAGTTCCTCGGACGCGCCGACTCCCAGGTCAAGATCCGCGGCTTCCGCATCGAACCCGGCGAGATCGAGTCCGTGCTGCGCGCCCACCCGGCCGTCGACCAGGCCGCGGTCGTCATCCGCGAGGACCGCCCCGGCGACCGCAGGCTGGCCGCCTACGTCGTGCCCTCCCTGGAGAACGGGGCGGGAGGAGACGGCACCGAACAGGTCCAGGAGTGGAAGGACCTCCACGAACTGCTCTACTCCGCCGCCGGGGCGGAGGGCGACCGGGACGGCACGGCGGCCGACACCGGCACGTCCGTCGACACCGGCACGTCCGCCGACGCCGGCCCGTCCGCCGCCTTCCGCGAGAACTTCGCGGGCTGGAACAGCATGTACGACGGACTGCCCATCCCCGTACCGGAGATGCGGGAGTGGCGCGAGGCGACCCTTACCCGCATCGCCGAACTCGCCCCGCGCCGGGTCCTGGAGATCGGCGTCGGCAGCGGACTGATCCTCTCCCGGGTGGCGCCCGGCTGCGCCGAGTACTGGGGCACCGACCTCTCCGAGGAGGCGGTACGCGCCCTGCGGGCCCAGGTGGCGGCGGTGGACGGACTCGCCGACCGTGTCCGGCTCGACGCCCGGCCCGCCCACGACACCACCGGCCTGCCCCGCGGCCACTTCGACACGATCGTCCTCAACTCCGTGGCGCAGTACTTCCCCAGCGCCGACTACCTCGCGGACGTGCTCCGCGCCGCGGGCGAACTCCTCGCGCCCGGCGGCAGTCTGTTCGTCGGCGACGTCCGCAACGCCCGCCTGCTGGGCTGCCTGCGCGCCGCCGTGGAGACCCGCCGCGCCACCGACCCGCAGGACCGCAAGGCGCTGCGGACCGCCGTGGAGCGGTCGATGGCCTGGGAGGGCGAACTCCTCCTGGACCCCGACTTCTTCGCCACGCTCGACGGCTTCGACGCCGACATCCGCGTCAAGCGCGGCAGCCACCACAACGAGCTGACCCGGTACCGCTACGACGTCGTCCTGCGCAAGCGCGCCGACGTGTCCGCCGCGACCCACGCACCGGAAACGGACTCCGGCACACCCCGATCTCAGGGCGCGGACTCCGCCGCACCCCACACCCCGGACGCGGACTCCGGCACACCCCAGCCGCGGGACGAGGGCTCCGCCGCGCCCCACACCCTGGACAGGCACGTGGCCCTCGCGGAACCGCGTGTCGTCGCCTGGTCCGCGCTGGGCGGACTCGACGCCCTCGCCGCGCTGCTCGCCGGCAACCAGGCCACGCTGCGCGTCACCGGTGTGCCCAACGCCCGCCTCGCCGAGGACCTGGCCGCGTGGACGGCCCTGGACGACAGCAGCCGCACGCCCGCGCCCGCCGACGCCCCCGATCCCGAGGCCTTCCACACGCTCGGCGCCCGGCACGGCCACCGCGTCGCCATCACCTGGAACGGCGCCGGCGACGACGGCAGCCTCGACGTCCTCCTCGCCCCCGGCGAAACACCCCTCACCGGAGACTACGAGCCGAACGGCACCGTCCCGGCCGCCAACCGGCCCGCCCCCTTCCGCGACGTGAACTCCCTGATGAAGGGCCTGCGTTCGTACGTCGCCGGGCAGCTTCCCGAGTACATGGTCCCCGCGGCCCTCGTCCCCCTCGACCGCCTCCCGGTCACCCCCAGCGGCAAGCTCGACGCCGCCGCGCTGCCCGCCCCCGACTACGCCGCCCTCAGCTCCGGCCGGCCGCCGCGCGACGCCCGCGAGGAGACGCTGTGCGCCGCCTACGCCGAGGTGCTGGGCCTGGACGCGGTCACCATCGACGACGACTTCTTCGCCCTCGGCGGCGACAGCATCACCGCCATCCAGCTCCTCGTCCGGGCCCGCAAAACAGGACTGCGGCTCTCCTCGCGTGACGTGTTCCGGCACCGGACCGTCGCCGCGCTCGCCGAGGCCGCCGTCGAACGCGACGACGACACCGCCGCCGTGACCGACTCCCCGCTGCTCGACCTCACCGACGAGGATCACGCCGCGCTCCAGGCCGAACGGCCCTTCACCGTCGAGGACACTCTGCCGCTGAGCCCGCTCCAGGAGGGCTTCTACTTCCACTCCGTCGTGGACGGCAACGGCCCCGACACCTACGTCGTGCAGCAGGCCCTCGACCTGGCCGGCCCGGTCGACACCGGCCTGCTGCGCCGGGCCGCCCAGCGCGTCCTGGACCGCCACGCCACCCTCCGGTCGTGCTTCCGCCCGCTCCCCGACGGCCGGCCCGTGCAGATCGTCGCCACCGGCGTCGACCTCCCCTGGCGCGAGGTGGACCTCTCCGCCCAGGACCCGGAGGTCGCGGGCCCGCTCGCCGACGCCGTGGCCGCCGACGAACGCGCCCGCCGCTTCGACCTCGCCCGGCCGCCGCTGATGCGCTGCACCCTCCTCCGCCTCGCCGGCGGACACAGCCGGCTGCTGCTCACCTTTCATCACATCGTTGCTGACGGCTGGTCCCTGCCCGTGCTGCACCGGGAACTGATGGCCTCCTACGGCGACGCCCCCGCCGCCCTGCCCGAGGTCGCGCCCTACCGCTCGTACCTGCGCGCGCTCGCCGGAGCCGACCGGGACGCGGCCCGCGAGGCCTGGCGTTCCGCCCTCGCCGGGATCGAGGAGCCCACCCCCCTGGTCACCGCGCCCGCCGACGGCGGCCCGGTCGAGCCCGCACAGGTGCGCGTGGAACTGTCCGAGCAGGTCACCGCCAGGCTGACGGCCCGCGCCCGGGAACTGGGCGTCACGCTCGGGACCGTCGTGCAGAGCGCCTGGGGTCTGCTCCTCGGCCGGCTCACCGGCCGCCAGGACGTCGTGTTCGGCACCACGGTCTCCGGCCGTGACGCCGAGGTCGAGGGCATCGAGTCCATGGTCGGCCTGTTCATCAACACGCTGCCCACCCGCTTCCGCTGGGAGCCCGCCGACACCCTCGCCACCCTGCTGGGCCGGCTCCAGGACGAGCAGTCCCGGCTCCTCGACCACCAGCACCTCGGCCTCGCCGAGATCCAGCGGCTCGCCGGACACGCCGGCAGCGGCGAACTCTTCGACACGCTGGTCGTCTTCGAGAACTACCCGGCGGCCACCGGCCTCACCGATCCGTCCGGCACGGTCCGCCTCACCGGCCACGCCTTCCAGGACACCGTCCACTATCCGCTCGCCCTCATCGTCAAGCCCGGCCGCCGCCTCGACCTGCGGCTCAAGCACCACGGCCGGCGCCTCGACACCGAGGCCGTACGGCACATCGCGGACCGGCTCACCCGCGTCCTGCGGGCCCTCGCCACCGACCCGGCACAGCCCGCCGCCGCCCTCGACCTGCTGTCCGAGCACGAGCACGCCGAGGCGCACCCCTCCGGTGAACGCGTCCAGGTGCCCGACGCCACGCTCGCCGCCGCCTTCGAGGCGCAGGCCGCCCGCACCCCGGACGCCCCCGCCGTGGTCTTCGAGGGCGAGACCCTTGGCTACCGCGAACTCGACAGCAGAGCAGCCGAGTTGGCCAACCGGCTGCGGGCTCGCGGCGCCGCGCCCGGCGAGGTCGTCGCGGTCGCCGTGCCGCGCTCCGCCGACCTCATGGTCGCCCTGCTCGGCGTCCTCAAGTCCGGAGCCGCCTATCTGCCCGTCGACGTGGACTACCCCTCCGACCGCGTCACCCACATGCTCGCCGACTCCGGCGCCACCACGGTCGTCACCACCACCGCCACGGCCCCGCGCCTCCCGTCGGTGCCCGGCCTGACCGCGCTGTTCACCGACGCTCCGGCCGACGCACACCCGGCCGAGGAGGCCCCCGCCGCCTCGGCGGTCCCGGCCGACGCGAGCCCCGCCGACCCGCCGGCCCCGGCCCGCCCCGACGACCCGGCCTACCTCATCTACACCTCAGGCTCCACCGGCCTGCCCAAGGGCGTCGTCGTCACCCACCGGGCCATCGTCAACCGCCTCGCCTGGATGCAGGGCCAGTACGGACTCGGCGCCGACGACCGGGTCCTCCAGAAGACCCCGGCCAGCTTCGACGTCAGCGTCTGGGAGTTCTTCTGGGCCCTGTGCGAGGGCGCCACCGTCGTCCTCGCCCGCCCCGACGGCCACCGCGACCCCGCCTACCTCGCGGGACTCATCCGCGAACAGCGCGTCACCACCCTGCACTTCGTGCCCTCGATGCTGGAGGCATTCCTCCAGTCCGAGGAGATCACCGCCGACCCCGCCTGGGCCGCCTCCCTGCGCCGGGTGTTCAGCAGCGGCGAGGCCCTGCCCGGCGCCGCCGCCGAGCGCTGGCACGCCCTGACCGGCGTCCCGCTGCACAACCTGTACGGGCCCACCGAGGCCGCCGTCGACGTCACCCACCACCCCTACGACGGCACCCCGGGCACCACCGTGCCCATCGGTCGCCCCGTCTGGAACACCGGGCTGCGCGTCCTCGACTCCTGCCTGCGCCCGGTCCCCGCGGGCGTCCCCGGCGAGCTGTGCCTGACCGGCGTCCAGCTCGCCCGGGGCTACCACGCCAGGCCCGCCCTGACCGCCGAGCGCTTCGTCGCCGACCCCTACGGCGACCCCGGCACCCGCATGTACCGCACCGGCGACCTGGTGCGCCGCCGCGCCGACGGCGTCATCGAGTACCTGGGACGCACCGACCGCCAGGTCAAGATCCGCGGCAACCGCGTCGAACTCGGCGAGATCGAGGCCGCGTTGACCCGCGAGCCCGCCGTCGCGCAGGCCGCCGTCACCGTCGCGGGCACCGCCCTCGTCGCCTACGTCGTCCCCGCCCGCGGCGCCGCCCCCGACCCCTCCGGCCTGCTGGCCGCGCTCGCCGCCTCGCTGCCCGCGCCCATGGTGCCCGGCGCCTGCGTCGTCCTGGACGCCCTGCCGCTGACGCCCAGCGGCAAGCTCGACCGGGCCGCGCTGCCCGCCCCCCGGACCGTCCGGGCCGAGGTCCGCGCCCCGCGCGACGCGCGCGAGCGGGCCCTCACCGAGATCTTCGCCGCGGTCCTCAAGCTCGACGAGGTCGGCATCGACGACGACTTCTTCATGCTCGGCGGCGACAGCATCTCCTCCATCGGCGTCTCCAGCCGGGCCCGCCGGGCCGGCCTCGACGTGAACCCCCGCGACGTCTTCGAACACCGCACCCCCGCCGCCCTCGCCGCCGCGGCCGTCACCGCCGAGCCCGTCAGCGCCCCGCGCTCCGCCTTCGCCCTCACCCCCGAGGAGACCGAGCGCGTCCACCGGCTCAGCCCCGGCCCGGTCGAGGACATCTGGCCGCTCGCCCCGCTCCAGGAAGGCCTGTTCTTCCACTCCACGTACGACGACGGCGCCCTGGACGTCTACACCGTCCACGAGTCCTTCGACTTCGCCACCCCGCTCGACGCGGACCGGCTGCGCACCGCGGCCCGCGTCCTGCTGGACCGCAACCCGAGCCTGCGCGCCGGATTCACCAGCGACGGCCTGCGCCAGCCCGTGCAGTTCATCGTCCGCGACCCGGAGATCCCTCTCGAAGAGGTCGACCTCTCCGGCCTGCCCGCCGCCGAACAGGACGACCGGCTCGCCGCGCTGATGGACGCCGAACGGGCCCGCCGCTTCGAGCTGACCCGCCCGCTGCTCTTCCGCATGCTGATCGTCCGGCTCGGCACCGGCCGCGGCGACCGCCTGGTCGTCGGACGGCACCTGCTGCTCTGGGACGGCTGGTCGGCCTGGACCTTCCTCGACCAGCTCTTCGCCCTCTACGCGTCCGGCGGCGACGCGACCGAGCTGCCCGCGCCCGGCTCCTACCGCGACTACCTGACCTGGCTGGAGGCGCAGGACACCGAGGTCGCGACCGGCGCCTGGCGCACCGCGCTCGCCGGACTCGACGAGCCCACCCTCCTCGCCGCGGCCGACCAGGGCCTCGAACCGGACATCCCGGAGCGGCTCGACGCGGTCCTCGCGCCCGAACTCGGCGAACGGCTGCGGGACACCGCCCGCCGGCACGGCCTGACCCTCAACTCGGTGCTGACCGCCGCCTGGGGACTGACCCTCGCCTCCGCAACCGGCCGGACCGACGTCGTCTTCGGCACCACCGTCGCCGGCCGCCCGAGCGAGGTGCCCGACATCGAGCACGTCATCGGCATGTTCCTCAACACCGTCCCGGCCCGCATCGCCTACGACCCCGCCGAGCCGGTCCTCGCCCTGCTGCGCCGCGTCCAGGACGAACGCCTCGCCGTGATGCCCTACGAGTACCTCGGACTCGGCGTCCTCCAGGCCGAGACCGGCCACCGCCGGCTCTTCGACACCCTGTTCGTCCTGCGCAACAGCGACACCGAGGAACGGCTCGCCGAACTCGCCGACCGGCACGGTGCCACCGCCGTCGCCAACGTCGACGCCACGCACTACCCGGTGAACCTCGTCGTCACCCCCGGCCGGCGCATCCAGGTCATGCTGGCCCACCGGCCCGACGTCGTCGCCCGCCCTCGTGCCCAGGCGCTCCTGGACCGCTTCACGCTCCTGCTCGAACGCCTCGGCGAGAACCTGGACGCCCCCGTCGGCCGCCTCGACCCCCTGCTGCCCGCCGAACACGCGGCGCTCGTGCGGGAACGCGCCGCGAGCCGGGTCCCCGACCCCGAGGACACCATCGCCGACCTGCTCACCACCCAGGCCGCCGCCACCCCCGACGCCGTCGCCCTCGTCTCCGGCGACACCACCCTGACCTACGCCGAACTCGACACCCGCATCAACCGCATGGCCCGGCTGCTGCTGGCCCGCGGCGCCGGACCCGAGCAGGTCGTCGCCCTCGGCCTGCCCCGCTCACCGGACATGGTCGTCGCCCTGTTCGCCGTCCTGCGCACCGGCGCCGCGTACCTCCCGCTCGAACTCGACTACCCGGACGACCGGCTCGCGACGATGCTCGACGACGCCCGGCCCGCCCTGCTGCTGTCCACCGCCGCGGTCTCCGCCCGCCTCACCGGCGCCGCGCCCGGCACCCCCCGCGTCCTCCTGGACGACCCCGCCGTGACCGCCGAACTGGCCGCCTTCCCGGCCGACTTCACCCGCCGCGTCTTCAGCCTGGAACACCCGGCGTACGTCATCTACACCTCCGGCTCCACCGGCCGGCCCAAGGGCGTCGTCACGCCGTACCGCGGTCTGACGAACATGCAGCTCAACCACCAGAAGGAGATCTTCGCCCCCGCCATCGCCGCCGCCGGCGGCCGGCGCCTGCGGATCGCCCACACCGTCTCCTTCGCCTTCGACATGTCGTGGGAGGAACTGCTCTGGCTCGTCGAGGGCCACGAGGTGCACATCTGCGACGAGGAACTGCGGCGCGACGCCGAGGCGCTCGTCGCCTACTGCGAGACGCACCGCGTCGACGTCGTGAACGTGACCCCCACCTACGCCCATCTCCTCATGGAGGAAGGCCTGTTGGAGGGGCACCGGCCGCCGCTGGTGCTGCTCGGCGGCGAGGCCGTCTCGGAGACGGTGTGGAACCGGCTGCGCGACACCGACGGCACCTACGGCTACAACCTGTACGGCCCCACCGAGTACACGATCAACACGCTCGGCGGCGGCACCCTCGACAGCGCCACCCCGACGGTCGGCCGCCCCATCCGCGGCACCCGCGCGCACATTCTGGACGCCTGGCTGCGGCCGGTGCCCGAGGGCGTGCCCGGCGAGCTGTACATCGCCGGGATCGGCCTGGCCCGCGGCTACCTGGAGCGGCCCGGACTGACCGCGGAGCGCTTCGTCGCCGACCCGTTCGGCGCGCCCGGAGAGCGCATGTACCGCACCGGCGACCTGGTGCGCCGCAACCCCGACGGCAACCTGGACTTCCTCGGCCGCACCGACGACCAGGTCAAGATCCGCGGCTACCGGGTGGAACTCGGCGAGATCGAGACCGCCCTCGCCCAGCACCCCCGGATCGCCCAGGCCGCCGTCATCGCCCGCGACGACTCCACCGCCCCCGGCACCCAGCGTCTGATCGGCTACCTGGTGCCCGCCGAACGCTCCGGCGAGGAACAGCGGTCCGTCGCCGAGGAACACGTCGGCGAGTGGCAGGACGTCTACTCCGACGAGTACGAGCGCATCAGCACCGCCCTGTTCACCGAAAACTACGCCGGCTGGGACAGCAGCTACGACGGGCGGCCCATCCCCTTCGAGGAGATGAGCGACTGGCGTGAGCGGACCGTCGCCCGCATCCGCGAACTGCGTCCGCGCCGCGTCCTGGAGATCGGCGTCGGCTCCGGCCTGCTGCTGTCCCGGCTGGCCCCCGACGCCGAGGCCTACTGGGCCACCGACTTCGCCGCCCCCGTGATCCGCAAGCTCGGCGAGGACCTGCTGCGCGCCCCGGAACTCGCCGCCAAGGTCGAACTGCGCTGCCGGCCCGCCCACGACACCGAGGGCCTGCCCGAGGACTACTTCGACACCGTCGTCATCAACTCCGTCATCCAGTACTTCCCTGACATCGACTACCTCACCGGGGTGATCGAGGGCGCGATGCGGCTGCTGCGGCCCGGCGGCGCGCTGTTCGTCGGCGACGTGCGCAACCCGCGGCTCGCCCGCACCTTCCACACCGCCATCCAGCTCACCCGGGCGGCCCCCGGCACCGACCCCGAGGCGGTACGCAAGGCCGCCGAGCGCGGGCTGCGGCTGGAGAAGGAACTCCTCGTCGACCCCGACTACTTCACCACCCTCGGACACGGCGTCGACCTGCGCACCAAGCGCGGCCGGCACCACAACGAACTCACCCGGCACCGCTACGACGCCGTCCTCTACCGCGAGGGCGCCGACCCGCTCGACCTCGCGGAAGCACCCGCCGTCGCCTGGGCCTGCGGCGACATCGAGGCGAGGCTTCGGCAGGACAACCCCGAGCGGCTGCGCGTCACCGGCGTGCCGGACGCCCGTACGGCCGGCGAACTCGCCGCCCAACGCGCCCTGGAACAGGGGCGGACCGCCGGCCTCGCCGGTCTCGCGGACTCCGCCGGGGGAGTGGACCCCGAGGAGCTGCACGCCCTCGGAGCCTCGCTCGGCTACCGGGTGCTGACCACCTGGTCGCGCGAACTCGGCCACTACGAGGCCGTGTTCCTCCGCGAGGCGGCGGAGGACCGGACCGGCGGCGGCGCGCGGCCGGTCCGCGTGACCGCCGGGCTGTACCGGTCCGGCGGCGGCGAACCCCCGTACGCCAACTCCCCGACCGCCGCCCGTGACGCGGACGCCCTGATCCGGCGGGTGCGCGAGGACCTGAAGACGCGGCTGCCCGACTACATGGTCCCGGCCGCCTTCGTCACCCTCGACCGGCTGCCCATGAACGACAACGGCAAGCTGGACGTTCGGGCGCTGCCGGACGCGGAGCCCGCCGTCGCCCTCGGCACCGGACGCGGCCCGCGCACCCCGCGCGAAGAGGTGCTCTGCCGGCTCTTCGCCGAGGTGCTCGGGCTGCCCGAGGTAGGCGCCGAGGACGCCTTCTTCGACCTGGGCGGACACTCCCTGCTCGCCACCCGGCTCATCAGCCGGGCCCGCACCGAACTCGGCGCGGAACTCGCCATCCGCGACCTCTTCGAGGCGCCCACGCCCGAACTCCTCGCCGCCCGCGCCGACGGCGGCCGTCCCGCGCGGCCGGCCGTCACCCCGGTGGCCGACCGGCCCGAGCGCATCCCGCTGTCCGCCGCCCAGCGCCGCCTGTGGCTGGTGGAACGGATCACCGGCGGCGGCGTCGCCTACAACTTCCCGCTCGTCTTCCGGCCGCGCGGCACCCTCGACATCACCGCGCTGCGCCGGGCCCTGCACGACGTGGTGGCCCGCCACGAATCCCTGCGCACGGTCTTCGGGGAGTACGACGGTGAGCCCTGTCAGCGCGTCCTCGCCGTCGACGAGGCGCGGTTCCCCTTCACCGTGACCGACTACGCGGAGGCCGAACTGCCCGCGCTGATCGAGGCCGCCCAGCGCGCCCCCTTCGACCTGTCGGCCGAACTGCCCCTGCGGGCAACCGTGTTCCGCCTCTCGGAGGAGGGGAACGGCACCCTTGCCGAGGCCCCTCGGACCCCGCGCCCGGCCGATGACACGAACGGGCCCGACGACGGCTCGTACGACGACGGCTCGTACCACGACGGCTCGTACGACGACTGCGTGGTCGCGCTCGTGCTGCATCACATCGTCACCGACGAGTGGTCCGACCGGCCCTTCCTCGCCGACCTCGACGCCGCCTACGCGGCACGGGTGTCCGGCACCGAGCCGGGCCTGCCGCCACTTCCCGTGCAGTACGCCGACTACACGCTCTGGCAGGCCGACCTGCTCGCCCAGGTCGGCGAGGAGCAGCTCGCCCACTGGACCGAGGCCCTGCGCGGCCTGCCCGACGAGCTGAACCTGCCCCTGGACCGGCCGCGCCCCGCCGAACCCACCGGGCGCGGCGCCACACTGCGCCGCGAGGTGCCCGGCGAGGTCGCCGAGGGCCTGCGGGCCCTGTCCGCGGCGACCGGCACCAGCATGTTCATGCTGTTCCAGGCCGCCACGGCCGCCCTGCTGCACCGGCTGGGCGCGGGCGACGACATCCCGCTCGGCGCGCCCATCGCGGGCCGCACCGACAACGCGCTGGACGACCTCGTCGGCTTCTTCGTCAACACCCTCGTGCTGCGCACCGACCTGTCCGGCGCTGACCTGACGTTCCGTCAACTCCTGGCCCGGGTGAAAGAGTCCGACCTTGCCGCCTTCGAGCACCAGGACCTGCCCTTCGACCGGGTCGTGGAGGCCCTGAACCCGCCCCGCGTCGCCGGCCGCAACCCGCTCTTCCAGGTCATGCTGGGCTACCACCACCGCCCCGACGGCGACCCCGACCTGCTGGGCCTGCCCACCGAGTGGTCCGACATGGACACCGGCACCGCCAAGTTCGACCTCGACTTCACCTTCGTCGACGAGGGCGCCGGCGGCCGGATCACCCTGCTCCTGGAGTACGCCACCGACCTGGCGGACCCGGACACCGCCGGGCTGCTCGCGCAACGGCTCCTCCTGCTGCTCGCCCGCGCGGCCGACGCCCCCGACCTGCCGCTCGCGGCGCTCGACCTGCTGACCGAGGACGAGCGGACGGCCGCCACCGGCGCCTGGAACGACACCGCCCACCCGGTCGAGACACGGGCCGTGCCCGAACTGCTCGCCGCCACGGCCGCCGCGCACCCCGGCCGGACCGCCCTGGTCACCGGCGCCGGAACACTGACCTTCGCCGAACTCGCCGCACAGGCCGACGCCGTCGCCGCCCTGCTCCTCGCGCACGGCGCCGGCGACGGCGGCGTGGTCGCGCTCGCCCTGCCCCGGCACGCCATGGTGCCCGCGATCCTCGGCGTGCTCCGCGCGGGCGCCGCCTATCTGCCCCTGGACCCCGACCACCCGGCCGACCGGCTGGCGTACATGCTCGGCGACGCGGCACCCGTCTGCCTGCTCACCACCACCGCCCTCGCGGACCGCGTGCCCGAGCGGCCCGGCCTCGAACGCCTGCTCCTCGACGGCCCGTTGCCCCCCGCCGGCGCCCTCGCCCCCCGCTCCTACCACCCGCAGTCCGCCGCCTACACGATCTACACCTCGGGCTCCACCGGCACCCCCAAGGGCGTCGTCGGCACCCACCGGGGACTGGGCAACCTCTTCGCCTCCCATCTGCGCGACCTGATCACCCCCGCCGTCCAGGACACCGGCCGGGACGTCCTGCGCGCCGTCCACGCCGCCTCGTTCAGCTTCGACGGCTCCTGGGAACCCCTGCTCTGGCTGCTCGCCGGACACGAACTGCACATCGCCGACGAGGCCACCATGCTCGACCCGGCCGCACTGCTCGCGCTGCTGGACGAGCGGCGCGTCGACTTCGTCGACCTCACCCCGACCTATCTGCGCGAACTGCTCCACCACGGCTTCCTCGCCCCGGGCGGCCGGACCCCCGCCGTCCTCGCGGTCGGCGGCGAGGCCACCCCGGCCGCCCTGTGGCAGCGCCTCGCCGCCCTGCCCGGCACCGCCGCGCACGACCTGTACGGGCCCACCGAGTGCGCCGTCGACGCGTACGGCTGGCACGGCGGTTCGGCCGGCCGCCCCGCCTGGGCCGCGCCGCTCGACAACATCCGCGCCCACGTCCTCGACGGCCGGCTGCGCCCCACGCCCGTGGGCGTGCCCGGCGAGCTGTACCTCGCGGGCGAGGGCCTGGCCCGCGGCTATCTGGGCCGCCCCGCGCTGACGGCGGAGCGCTTCGTCTCCGACCCGTACGGCGCGCCCGGCACCCGTATGTACCGCACCGGCGACCTCGCCCGCCGGCGCGCCGACGGGACCCTGGAGTTCCTCGGCCGCGCCGACGAACAGGTCAAACTGCGCGGCTTCCGGATCGAACTCGGCGAGATCGAGTCCGCCCTCACCGCCCACCCGGCCGTCGCCGCCGCGGCCGTCGTCGTCCGCGAGGACACGCCCGCCACCCCCCGGCTCGTCGCCTACTTCGTCCCGTCCGCCTCCGCCCCCACCGACCCGGCGCCGCTGCGCGCCCATCTCGCGGCCCGGCTGCCCGAACACATGCTGCCCGGCGCCTTCGTCCCCCTCACCGCGCTGCCCCGCACGGTCAACGGCAAGCTGGACCGCGCCGCGCTGCCCGCACCCGACGTCACCGTCACGGCCGGCGGACGGCTGCCGCGCACGCCCCGCGAGGAGGTCCTGTGCGAACAGTTCGCCGCCGTCCTCGGCGTGGACCGCGTCGGCATCGACGACGACTTCTTCGCGCTCGGCGGCCACTCGCTGCTCGCCATGCGCCTGGTCAGCCGCGTCCGCGCCACCCTGGACACCGGCGTGTCGCTGCGGACCGTCTTCGACGCGCCGACCGTCGCCCGTCTCGCCGCCCGGCTGGACGAGACCCGGACGGCCGCCCGCCCGGCGCTCACCGCCGACCGGGTGCGCCCCGAGCGGCTGCCGCTGTCCTCCGCGCAGCGCCGGCTGTGGCTGCTCCACCAGGTCGACGGAGCCACCCCCGCCTACAACATCCCCACCGCCTGGCGGCTCACCGGCCCCCTCGACCGCACCGCCCTCGAAGCGGCGCTGAACGATCTCGTCGCCCGGCACGCCACCCTGCGCACGGTCTTCCCCGCCGACGCCGACGGCCTGCCCCACCAGCACATCCTGGAACCCGGGCAGGCCCGCGTGACCCTCGCCGCCGAGCCCGCCGACCGGCTCGCCGAGGTGGCGGCCCGCCCCTTCGACCTGGCCGGCGACGTGCCCCTGCGCGCCGCCCTCGCCGCGACCGGACCCGACGAGCACACCCTGCTGCTGGTGCTCCACCACATCGCCACCGACGAGTGGTCCGACCGCCCACTGCTCGCCGACCTCGGCACCGCCTACGCGGCCCGCACCGCCGGACACGCCCCCGACTGGGCGCCGCTCCCGGCCACCTACGCCGACTACACCCTCTGGCAGGAGGAACTTCTCGCGGCCGACGGCGACGGCCTGCTCGCCCACTGGACCGAGCGGCTGCGCGGCCTGCCCGAGGAAATTACCCTGCCCACCGACCGGCCGCGCCCCCGCGAGTCCGGCCACTCCGGCGGAACCGTCGGCTTCACCCTCTCCCCGGAACTGGAGCGGGCCCTGCGGGCGCTGGCCCGCGCCGAGGGCGCCAGCATGTTCATGGTCGCCCAGGCCGCCGTCGCCGCCCTGCTCCACCGGCACGGCGCCGGCGACGACATCCCGCTCGGCGCGCCGGTCTCCGGGCGCGCCGACGAGCGACTGGAGGGCCTGGTCGGGTTCTTCGTCAACTCGCTGGTGCTGCGCACCGACCTGTCCGGCGCGCCCGGCTTCACCGAACTGCTGCGCCGGGTACGGGAGACCGACCTCGCGGCCTACGACCACCAGGACCTGCCCTTCGAGAAGCTGGTCGAGGCCCTCAACCCGGAACGCTCGCTGGCCCGTCACCCGCTCTTCCAGGTGATGGTCGTCCACCTCGGCGAGCCGGGCGGCACCCCCCACCTGCCCGGCCTGACCGTCCGCCGCGAACCGCTCGGGCAGGAGAGCGCCAAGTTCGACCTCAGCTTCGACTTCGTCGAACAGGGGGAGGGCGCGGGCATCCAGGGCTGGATCGAGTACAGCGCCGACCTCTTCGACCACGGCACGGCCGAACAACTCGGCCGCAGGCTCGTCCGGTTGCTGGAGCAGGTCGCCGCCCACCCCGGCCGGCCGCTGCGGGACCTCGACATCCTGGACGAGCCCGAACGGCGGCTCGTCGTGGAGCGGTGGAACGACACCGCCCACGAGGTGGCGCCGACAACCCTCCCGGAGCTGTTCCGCGCCCAGGCCGCCCGGACCCCCGAGGCGACCGCCCTGGTCTTCGGCGAACAGCGCCTCAGCTACGCCGAGTTGGACGAGCGCGTCGAGCGCACCGCGCGGCTCCTCGCCGGTCTCGGCGCGGGCCCGGAGCGTACGGTGGCGGTCGCGCTGCCCCGCTCGGCCGAACTCGTCGTCGCCCTCCTCGCGGTGCACCGCACCGGCGCCGCCTATCTGCCCCTCGACGCCGACTACCCGCCCGAGCGCCTCGCGCTCATGGTCGAGGACGCCCGCCCGGTGTACGTCATCGAAGGCGCCCTGCCCGACGGGCCCGAGGGTGAACCGCCGGAGTCCTACGACCCGTTGAGCCCGGCCTACGTCATCTACACCTCAGGCTCCACCGGCCGCCCCAAGGGGGTCGTGGTGCCGCACGAGGGCATCGTCAACCGGCTCCTGTGGATGCAGGACACCTACGCCCTGACCGGCGGCGACCGCGTCCTGCAGAAGACCCCCTCCAGCTTCGACGTCTCGGTGTGGGAGTTCTTCTGGCCGCTCATCACCGGCGCCACCCTCGTCGTCGCCCGCCCCGAAGGACACCGGGACCCCGCCTACCTCGCCGAGCTGATCCGCGAACAGGGCGTCACCACCGCCCACTTCGTCCCCTCCATGCTCCGCGCCTTCCTCGGCGAACCCGCCGCCGCTCAGTGCACCGGCCTGCGCCGCGTCCTGTGCAGCGGCGAGGCTCTGCCCGCCGACCTCGCCGACCGCTTCCACGCCCTGCTCCCCGCCGGCCTGCACAACCTGTACGGGCCGACCGAGGCATCCGTCGACGTCACCGCCGCACCCGTGCTGCCCGGCGCGCGGACCGTCCCGATCGGACGCCCGGTGTGGAACACCCGCCTCTACGTCCTGGACGAGGCCCTGCGCCCCGTACCGCCTGGCGTGGCGGGGGAGTTGTACCTCGCCGGCGTCCAGCTCGCCCGCGGCTACCTGGACCGCCCCGCCCTGACCGCCGAACGCTTCCTCGCCGACCCGTACGGCGCGCCCGGCACCCGCATGTACCGCACCGGCGACCTCGCCCGGTGGAACGCGTCCGGTGAGGTCGAATACCTCGGCCGCACCGACGACCAGGTCAAGATCCGCGGCTTCCGCGTCGAACCCGGCGAGATCGAGACCGTCCTCGCCCGGCACGCGACGGTGGCCCACGCCTCGGTCGTCGTCCGCGGCCAACGGCTCGTCGCCTACGTCGTCCCCGCGCCCGGACGCACACCCGACCCGGCCGCACTGCGCGCCCACGCCGGCGCCGCCCTGCCCGAGCACATGGTCCCGGCCGCCGTCGTCCCGCTCGACGCGCTGCCGCTCACCCCGAACGGCAAGCTCGACCGCTCGGCCCTGCCCGCGCCCGACTTCGCCGCCGCCACCACCGACACCCTCCCGCGCACCCCGCGCGAGGACGCCCTGTGCGGACTGTTCGCCGAGGTCCTCGGCCTCGAACGGGTCGGCGTCGAGGACGACTTCTTCACCCTCGGCGGCGACAGCATCGTCGCCATGCAGCTCGTCGCCCGGGCCCGCGCCGCCGGCCTCGCCCTCAGCCCCCGCGACGTCTTCCGGCACAAGACGGCCGCCGGGCTCGCCGCCGTCGCCACCGACCTGGACGCCGCCGCGGACACCGCCTCCGGCGCCGAACTGCTCACGGACCTCACCGACGACGAGCGGGCCGAACTCTCCGCCCTCGGCGCCGCCGAGGTGCTGCCCCTGTCACCGCTCCAGGCGGGCCTGCTGTTCCACGCCTCCTTCGACTCGGGCGACGAAGGCCCCGACGTCTACACCGTGCAGGTCACCTACGACCTCGACGGCCCCCTCGACCCCGAGCGGCTGCGCCGCGCCGGACAGGCACTCCTCGACCGGCACGCCCACCTGCGCGCCGGGTTCCGCTACCTCTCCTCGGGCCGGCCCGTCGCCGCCGTACCGCGCACCGCCGTACTGCCCTGGCGCCACATCGACCTCTCGGAGCCGGACGACAGCACCCGCGACGAACGCTGGACACGCTGCCTGGCCCAGGAGCGGCGCCGCTTCGACCTCGCCGAGCCGCCGCTGCTGCGCCTCCTGCTGGCCAAGGTCGGACCCGACGCCCACCGCCTGGTCCTCTCCCACCAGCATCTGCTGCTCGACGGCTGGTCGGTGCCGCGGCTCACCGGCGAACTGTCCGAGCTGTACGCGGGCAGGGAACTTTTCGCCCCCGCGCCGTTCCGCGACTACCTGTCCTGGCTCGGCCGGCAGGACGCCGAGGCCTCCGCCGCCGCCTGGGCCCGCGCCCTCGACGGACTGGAGGAGCCCACCCACCTCGTGCCCGCCGACCCCAACCGGACACCGGCGGTCCCCGCGACCCGCACCACCCTGCTCACCCCGGAACTGACCGACGCCCTCACCGCCCTGGCCCGCTCGCGCGGTCTCACCGTCAACACCCTGGTCCAGGGCGCCTGGAGCATCCTGCTGTCCCGGCTCACCGGCCGCACCGACGTGGTCTTCGGCGCCACCGTCTCCGGACGGCCGCCCGAGCTGGCCCAGGTGGAGTCGATGATCGGCCTGTTCATCAACACCGTCCCGGTGCGTGTCCGGATCGACGACCGGGAACCCCTGGACGCCTTCCTCGACCGCCTCCAGGACGAGCAGTCGCAGCTCATCGCCCACCAGCACGTCGGACTCTCCGACATCCAACGCCGCGCGGGACTGGGCGAGTTGTTCGACAGCCTCGTCGTCTTCGAGTCCTACCCCGACGCCTCCGGACCCGGTCTCGGCGCCGACGACGGGCTGACCACCTCGGTGCGCGACCACCAGGACTCGACGCACTACCCGTTCACCTGGGCCGTCGAACCCGCCGAGCGGCTCACCCTCACCGCCGAGTACCGCACCGACCTGTTCACCCCGGCGCTGGTCGAGCGGATGTGCGCCGCCATGACCCGTCTCTTCGAGGCGATGACCGCCGACCCGGGACAGCCGCTCGGCGACGTCGACCTCCTCACCCCCCAGGACCGCCACACCGTCCTGGAGACCTGGAACGACACCGCCCTGCCCATCGCCCCCGGCGCGCCCACGACCGTCCCCGCCCTCTTCGAGGCACAGGCCGCCGAAGCGCCCGACGCGACCGCCGTCGTGGCCGGCTCCGTCACCTGGACCTTCGCGGAGCTGAACGAACGCGCCAACCGGGTCGCCCACCTGCTGGCCGAACACGGCGCGGGACCCGAGGAGACCGTCGCCCTGTCCCTGCCGCGCACGGCGGACTTCCTGCTCGCGATCCTCGCCGTGATGAAGGCCGGCGCCGCCTATCTCCCCGTCGACGCCGACCTGCCCGCCGAGCGCGTCCGCGCCATGCTCGACGACGCCGGGCCTCGCCTGGTCCTCACCACCGAGGCCCTGGCCGCCCACCTCCCGGACGGCGACCTCCCCGTGCTCGCACTGGACGCCCCGGACACCGTCGCCCGTACGGCCGCCCAGCCCTCCGGCAACCCGGCGCCGGGCTCCCACCCCGACCACCCCGCCTACGTCATCTACACCTCCGGCTCCACCGGCCGCCCCAAGGGGGTCGTCGTCTGCCACCGCAGCGTCGTCAACCTCTTCCACAGCCACCGGCGCACCCTGCACGACCTCGCCAAGGAGACCACCGGCCGGCGCCGGCTCCGCGTCGGCCACGCCTGGTCGTTCTCCTTCGACGCCTCCTGGCAGCCGCAGCTCTGGCTCCTCGACGGGCACGCCCTGCACATCCTCGACGACGAGACCCGCCGCGACCCCGAACTGACGGCCGCCGCGATCCGGGACCAGGAGCTGGACTTCATCGAGGTCACCCCCTCCTTCCTCGCCCAGATGGCCGACACCGGCCTCATCAAGGACGGCACCTGCCCGCTCGCCGTCGTCGGCGTCGGCGGCGAGGCCGTCCCGGACGCCCTCTGGAACGAACTGGCCGGCCTGGAGTCCACCACCGCCTTCAACCTCTACGGACCCACCGAGGCCACCGTCGACGCGCTCGCCGCCCGGATCGGCGACAGCGACCGCCCGCTGGTCGGCCGCCCCGTCGGCAACACCCGCGCCTACGTCCTGGACGCGTCGCTGCGGCCCGTACTGCCCGGCGTCACCGGCGAGTTGTACCTCGCCGGGCAGGGCCTCGCCCGCGGCTACCTCGGCCGCCCCGACCTGACCGCGGACCGGTTCGTCGCCGACCCCTACGGGCCGCCCGGCACCCGCATGTACCGCACCGGGGACCTCGCCCGCTGGAGCGAGGACGGCCGGCTCGACTACCTCGGACGCGCCGACGACCAGGTCAAGATCCGCGGCTTCCGTATCGAACTCGCCGAGATCGAGGCCGTCTTGGACCGCCACGAGCAGGTCGGACAGGCCGTGGTCGTGGCCCGCGAGGACCGGCCCAGGGTCCGGCAACTGGCCGCCTACGTCGTCCCCGCCGAGGGCGCCCCCGCCCCCGACCCGGCCGCCCTGCGCGCCCACGTGGCCGCCGCGCTGCCGGAGTACATGGTCCCGGCCGCCGTACTCGTGCTGGACGAACTGCCGCTGCTGTCCAACGGCAAACTCGACCGCAAGGCCCTCCCCGCCCCCGAGTTCACCCTGACCGCCGGCGGACGCGGACCGGAGAACGACGTGGAACGCACCCTGTGCGCCCACTTCGCCGACGTGCTCGGACTCCCCGAGATCGGCGCCGAGGACGACTTCTTCACCCTCGGCGGCGACAGCATCGTCGCCATGCAGCTCGTCAGCCGGGCACGCGCCGCCGGCCTGCGGGTCGCCCCCCGCCAGGTCTTCCAGCACCGCACGGTCGCGGCCCTGGCCGCCGTCGCGGTCGAGCTGGGCCCGGACGCCGGACGCCCGGCGCACGACGACGGCTCGGGCACCGTGCCCCTGACCCCGATCATGCACGCCCTGCGCGAACTGGGCGGCCCGATGGCCCGCTACCACCAGGCGGCGTTCGTCCAGACGCCCGCCGGCCTGGACCTCGGCACGCTGCACACCGTGCTCCGGGCGGTGACCGACCGGCACGACCTGCTGCGCGCCCGCCTCGAACGCACCCCACCCACCGGCGGTCGCGGCGGCGCCGAGGAGTGGTCGCTCCAGGTTCCCGCGCCGGGCAGCCTGGACCCGGCCTCCTGGCTGGTGCGCGCGGACATCGACGGCGCCGACGAGACCGCGCTGCGCGCCACGGTGGGCGAACACGCCCGCGCCGCGCAGGACCGGCTCGACCCGGACGCCGGGGTCATGGTGCGGGGCGTCTGGTTCGACGCCGGACCCGACGCCCCCGGACGGCTGCTCCTGCTCGTCCACCACCTGGTCGTCGACGGCGTGTCCTGGCGCATTTTGCTGCCCGACCTCGCCGCCGCCTGGCAGGACGCCGCCGCGGGCCGCACCCCGGTCCTCGCGCCGGTCGACCTGTCCTTCCGCCGCTGGTCCGAACTGCTCGCCGAACGCGCCACCGACCCGGCCCGCGAGGACGAACTCCCGCTGTGGACCTCGATCCTGGCCGACGCCCCGCCGCTGCCCACGACCCGGTCGCTCGACCCGCGCCTCGACGTCACCGCCACCGCGCGGGACCTCTCCCTCACCCTGCCCGCCGACATCACCGCCCCGCTGCTGAGCCGGGTGCCGAGCGTCCTCGGCGCGACCGTCAACGACGTCCTGCTGACCGCCCTCGCGGTGGCCATCACCGACTGGCGCGCCCGGCACGGCGAGGACGGCGACGGCACCGGCGGAGTCCTCGTGGACCTGGAGGGCCACGGCCGCGAGGAGGAACTGGCAGGCAACGCCGACCTCTCCCGGACCGTCGGCTGGTTCACCAGCGTCGTACCCGTACGGCTCGACCCGGGCCCCCTCGACCTGGCCGACGCCCTCGCGGGCGGACCCTCGCTCGACACGGCGCTGGCCCGCGTCCGAGACCACCTCGCCGCCCTGCCCGCCGCCGGAGTCGGACACGGCCTGCTCCGCCACCTCAACCCGGTCACCGGCCCCCGGCTCGCCCGACTCGGCTCCCCGCAGATCGAGTTCAACTACATGGGACGGTTCGGGGTCCCGGAGGCCACCGACTGGTCGTACGCCCCCGAGGACGACGCGGCCGACCTGGCCGGCGATCCGGACATGCCGCTGTCCCACGCCCTGACCGTCAACGCCCTCACCGAGGACCTGCCCACCGGCCCCGAACTGTCCGCCCACTGGACCTTCGCCCCCGGGGTGCTGCCCGAGGAGTCGGTCCAGGACCTCGCGGAGACCTGGTTCCGTGCGCTACGGGCCCTGGTGACCCGCGCCGGATCGGCGGCCGAGCCCCGCTGACCGGACCCGACCGACCCTCGACCCCCGCTGACCTGACCCGACCGACCCTCGACCCCCACGACCCGCCCCGAACCCCGACCCGGACCCCGACTTCAACCGACCCGACCCGAGCGACCCGAGATCCGCACCGGCACCCGACCCGAGAGACCGTGAGGAACACCTGATGACCAACCCGTTCGAGAACCCCGAGGGCCTCTACCGCGTGCTCGTCAACGACGAGGGCCAGTACAGCCTGTGGCCGGACTTCGTCGACGTCCCGGCCGGCTGGACGGTCGCGCACGGCCCCGGCCCGCGCCAGGAGTGCCTGGACCACATCGAGACCAACTGGACGGACATGCGCCCCAAGAGCCTCGTGGAGAGCATGCGGCGGACCGGCTGACCCGGCGATGCTCTGTACGCGACTGACGAACGCGCGGTTCGTCACCATGGACCCGGCCCGTCCGGTCGCCCACGATCTCGGCATCTGGCGGGGCCGGATCGTGGGCCTGGACGAGGAGGTGACCGCGCTGCCCGCACGCCGGGTGGTCGACCTCCAAGGGGCCACTGTGCTCCCCGGGTTCATCGACAGCCATGTCCATCTCGCCTGGACCGGACTCAAGTCGGGCACACCGAGCATCGCGTCGTGCGCCACCGTGGAGGAGGTGCTCACCACTGTCGCCGGAGCCGCCGCGCAGGTCCCCGACGACGGCTGGGTGCACCTCGCGGGATACGACCAACGGGTCCTCGGCCGCCATCTGACCGCCGTGGAACTGGACAAGGCCGGCGCGGGCCGCAAGGTGTTCCTGATGCACGACTCGGGACACGGCTGCGTGGTCAGCACCGCCGTCCTCGACCTGCTGCCCGCGGGCATCGCGCACGAGGACGGCTTCCTCGCCGAGGGGGCGATGGGCGCCGCCCGGGCGCTGCGGCTGCCCCACGCGCAGGAGGAACTCGCGGGCGCCATCGGACGGGCGGCCCGCCAGTGCCTCGCCGAGGGCGTGACCGCCGTCGCCGAGGCGGGCATCGCGGGTGCGCTGTTCGGACACAGCCCGGTCGAGCTGGGCGCCTATCAACTCGCCCGCGACAAGGGCGTTTTGCCGCTGCGGGTGCAGCTCATGGTGGCCGCCGACCGACTGCACGAAGTCGCCGCCCATCCCTTTGACGGCATCCCGCGCGCCCTCGACCTCGGCCTGCGCACCGGGTTCGGAGACGCGTGGCTGTCCGTGGGAGCGCTCAAGATCTACACCGACGGCGGCATGATGGCCCGCACCGCCGCCCTGAGCAGCCCCTACGAAGGCCTCGACCACGCGGGCCAGTTGCAGGACGATCCCGAACTGCTCGCCGCTGCCATCGTCGACGGGCACCTGGCGGGATGGCAGCTCGCCGTCCACGCCATCGGCGACCGGGCGGCCGACGTCGCTCTCGACGCGCTCGAACACGCCCAGCGTTCACGCCCGCGCCCGGACGCCCGGCACCGCATCGAACACGCGGGCCTCATCCGCCCCGACCAACTGGAGCGGTTCGCGCGGCTCGGGGTGATCGCCGTGGTGCAGCCGAACTTCCTGCGGTCCTTCGGCGACGACTACGCCGCGATCATGGGGGAGGAGCGGGCGCCCTGGCTCTACCGGGGGAGGGGCTTCCTGGAGCACGGCGTCACCCTGGTCGGCAGCTCGGACCGGCCCGTCACCGACGGATCGCCTTTGCGCGCCGTCCAGTTCATGGTCGAGCGGGCCTCCGGCTCGGGGCGCACGATCGGCCCGGACGAGGGCATCACCGTGGACGAGGCGCTGCGCGCGTACACCGTCGCCGGGGCCCACGCCTGCCACTGGGAGGACAGCCTCGGCAGCCTGACCCCGGGCAAGTGGGCCGACCTGGCCGTGCTCGCGGACGATCCGCGAGCGGTCGACGTCTCGCGCATCGGCGCCATCGACGTGGTCGCGACCTACGTCGCCGGCCTGGACACCGAGGAGGCGACACCATGACCGCACAGGCCCACGACACCGACCGGCAAGCGGAGCCGGGGAGGCCACCCGACCCGCTCAGGTGGGTGATCTGGCACACCGCGACGGAGACGATCCTCTTCGACCGGGACCTCAACGGCCCCCTGTGGATCGAGGACGAGGCCGAGCTGCCGGAAATCCTCGGCAGAATGCGGGCCGCGGGTGTGCCGGAGAGCTTCGACTATCCGGGGCGCCCCTGCTCGTGACGCGGGCGCGGCTTCGGGTCACCCCGCGAACACGCGCCCTTCGTAAGGGACTTCACACGGGTTGTGCGGGAAGGCGACGGGGGAGGGTTCCTGGCCGGCTGCTTGGGTGCGGGGCCGCCGTGGCGGTCATCCGGTCCGGGGGGCGTCGTGACGGTCACCCGGTCAGCGGGTCTCCGTCCACCTGGAGGAGACGGTACCCGTGCCCGTACGACGTCCCGTTCCGGCGGGCCGACTTCGGAGTCCGGGCGCGGCGGGCCGCGAGGACGAGCGCGTTCACCTCGGGACGCCGCCGGCGCGCCTCGTCGAGGCGACGGCGCGACACGCCGACGAGCGCCGCCGCGGCGCCGACCGCCGCGCCCGCACGGATGACGGTGAGCAGTGTGCGCAGTTCGACCGGGGTCAGCGGGAGCGGCTTCTCGTCGGCGTGTCCGTGCGACCGGTTCAGGGTGGTGGCCGCGGAGAGGGCGGCGGCGAACGAGGGCTCCAGGAACTGCCAGTTGTGCAGGAGGCGTTCGGTGATCCCGGCCGCCGCCGCGCAGCCGGCCGCGTCCATGCCGAGAGTGGCGGCGCGCACCGCTTCCGCCATCCGGGTCAACGTCTCCTCGCGGAGGTTCGGTTCGCGCCCGAGCGCCACGAGGAGTTCCTGGTCGAGCCGGGCCTGCGCGTCGAGGTGCGTCAGGACGTCATCGGCCCAGGCGGCCAGCCGGGCGTCGGTGTCGATCGCTTCATCCACACCGAAATATTAGGTTAGCCTCACCTAAGTGTACAGCGGATGGTGGCGGGTCGTCCGCCCGGGAACTGACCGCTTCGCGTTCGACGTACCGACCGCTTCGCGCTCGACGTACTGACCGATCCGTGTATCGACGTATCGGCCGACCCCTTGGATCGACAGATCGACATTCTTGTCCCGTTCGGGCACGCTGAGGCGATGCGGACTCCCCGGCAGGCGGCCAGAGTTGTGGTGCTGGACCCCACCGGCGCCGTCTTCATGTTCCAGTACCACGAAGAGGGAACCGGCGCGCACTGGGCGCTGCCCGGCGGCGGACTGGACCCCGGTGAGACACCTCTCCAGGCTGCGCGGCGCGAACTGCGCGAGGAGACCGGGTGGGACGACATCCCGCTCGACGGCACGCTGTTGTGCCTGTGGGAACACGACTTCACCCGGATCGGCGTTCCCGTACGGCAGCGCGAGCACATCTTCCTCACCCGCGGGCCGCGCCGGGACCTGACCGGCGAAGTCGGCTGGTCGCGGGCCCCGGACGGGATTCCCCGGGCCAGATGGTGGCCGCCGGACGAACTGTCGGCGACCACCGAGACGGTGTGGCCCCCGCGGCTGGCGGACCTGCCGGCAGCCGTACGGCGCGACGGCCCGCCCACGGCACCCGTCGACCTGGGTCACGTGCCCACGGACCACCGCCCGGGCGCCGCCTGACCACGCAGCGGCGCGGAACCCGAGCGGCGACCGCGGCGTCCGGCCCGGCGTCCGTAGAACCCCGGCCGGCCACTCCCGAGCCCGGGCGATCACCTCGGAACCCGGGCGATCACCTCCGAACCCGGGCCGGCGACCCGCGACCCCACTCGGTGACCCCCGAACCGGGCACCGTCCCCGACCTGCGCCAGGCCCGAGCCCGGTCAGCGGTTCCCGAGCGCGCGGATCTCGGCGCTGATCAGCTCCGGGTCCTCCTCCGCCATGAAGTGCCCGCACGCCACCGTGCGATGCCGCAGGTCCGGGGCCCAGGCGCTCCACAGCTTCTCGGCCTGGTAGCCCAGCGCCGCGCCCCAGTCCTGCTGGAGCACGGTCACCGGCATGGCCAGGCCGTTCCCGGCGGCCCGGTCGGCGCTGTCGTGGTCGACGTCGATCCCGGCGGAGGCGCGGTAGTCGGCGACGATCGACGGCACCGCCCCGGCGCACGCGTCGAGATAGTGCCGGCGCACATCGGCGGGGAGGGCGCCGGGGTTCTCGGTCCACACGTCGAGGAAGTGCCCGAAGAACACGTCGGGCACCGCCTCGATCATCCGCTCGGGCAGGCCGGGCGCCTGCGCCATCAGATAGAGGTGGAAGCCGACCGCGGCCGACACACCGTGCAGGGCGTCCCACATGTCGAGGGTCGGCAGCACGTCGAGGAAGGCGGCGCGGGCCACCGCCCGGGGATGGTCGAGGGCGGCCCGGAAGGCGACGAGGGCGCCGCGGTCGTGGCCGACCAGATCGAAACGCTCGTGTCCGAGTTCCGCCGCGAGGCGGACGACGTCCCGGGCCATGGTGCGTTTGGCGTACACCTGGGGACCGGTCTCGGCGGGCTTGTCGCTGGCGCCGTACCCCCGAAGGTCGGGGCAGATGACCGTGTGGTCGGCGGCGAAGTCGGCGGCGACGTGCCGCCACATCAGGTGGGTCTGCGGAAAGCCGTGCAGCAGCACGACGGGCGAACCGGAGCCGCCGACGGCGGCGTGCAGGGTGACGCCGTCGTCGACCCGCACGCGGTGTCGCTCGAATCCGGGGATGCTCAGGGGTGTCACAACAGCTCCTGGTACTCGTGGCAGGGTTGGAGGCCCGGGACCGGACGACCAGGCAACCGCGCGCGGACACGCGGCCACGCGGACACGCCGACACGCGGGCACATGGGCACATGGGCCGGCCGTCGGCCGTCGGCGGGGACGGGTCCGCCGGGGTCGGGCCGGTCCGGGATCTCCCGGACGCCGTCCACCCTGCGGGTGCCGGATCAGCGATCGATGAGTGAGTGGCCCGGCGTCCGAGCCGGGGGCTCGCGGAAGGGCCGTTCGGGTGGGTGTGCAGTTCGGACTGCTGGGGCCGGTGGCCGCCTGGGACGACCAGGGCGCCCCGATGCCGGTCGGCGCGCCGCGCCACCGCGAGGTGCTGGCCAGACTCCTCGTGGTCCGCAACCGGGTCGTTCCGGTCGACCGGCTCGTCGCCGACCTCTGGGAGGACGAACCTCCCGTCGGCGCCGTCGGAGCCGTCCGCACCTTCGTCGCCGCGCTCCGCCGCGCCCTGGAACCCGGCCGCCCCACCCGCCGGCCGCCCTCCCTGCTGGTCACCCAGGGCCCCGGCTATCTGCTGCGCGTGAACCGGGACGCCGTGGACGCCGGGCGGTTCGAGGAGACGGCCGACCGGGCGGGGGCCGCCGCCCCGCACCGGGCCGTCGCGCTCTGGAACGAGGCGCTCGGCCTGTGGCGGGGGCCGGCGCTCGCCGACTTCCCCCAGGCCCGCTGGGCCGCACCGGAACGCGCCCGCCTGGAGTCCCTGCGCCTGCGGGCGGTGGAGGGCCGGGCCGACGCGCTGATCGCCACCGGGGCCGCCCGCGAGGCCGTGCCCGATCTGGAGTCCCACGTCACGGCCCACCCCTGGCGCGAGGACGGCTGGGCCCTGCTGGCCACCGCCCTCGACCGCTCCGGACGGCGCGGCGACGCGCTGGCGGTGCTGCGCCGCGCCCGGCAGACCCTCGCCGACGACCTGGGGATGGACCCCGGCCCGGCGCTCGCCCGGGTCGAGGAGCGCATCCTGAAGGGCACGGCAGGCGCCGGGACCGCCGAGGAGTCGGGCGCCGCGGACGGGGTGTGGGGCAGGACGGCCGCCGCGTGGGAGCGGTCCGTCCCGGCCCGGTCGCGGGCGCGGCTGCACGCCACCGCCGGCCTGCTGCGCGAGCTGGCGGTGACCGGCGCGGACGGTCTGGAGGAGGCCCGCGAGCACCGGGGAGCCGTCGTCGCGGCGGCCGGCGCCACCGGCGACGCGGAGCTGGCCGCCCGCGTCATCGGCTCCTACGACGTCCCGGCCGTGTGGACGCGCGCGGACGACCCGGCCGGCGCGGCGGAACTGGTCCGCGCCGCCGCCCGCAGCGCCGCGGCACTCGGCACCGGCGCGGCACCCGGCGCGCGGGCGCGCCTGCTGTCCGTCGTGGCCGTCGAGTCGCGCGGCGACGCCGCCGCCGACGGGCCGCTCCCGCTCGCCGGCGCCGAGCCCGCGGCCGAGCCCGCGGCCGAACCCTGGCGGACCCGCGCCGAACGGGCCGCCGGCGAGGCGGTCGAACTGGCCCGCGCCCTCGGCGACCCGGCCCTCCTGGCGTTCGCCCTGAACGGCGCCTTCATGCAGTCCTTCGGCCACTGCGGTCTCGCCACCCGGCGCGCCGCGCTCGGCACCGAACTCACCGAACTCGCCGCCGCACACGGACTTCCCGGCCACGAGATCCTCGGACGCCTCGTCCGGCTACAGGCGCTCGGCGCCCTGGGCGACCTGCCGGCGGCCGATCACGAGGCAGAGTTGGTCGACCGCCTGGCGGACCGTCATGAACGGCCGCTGGCACGGGTGTTCACCGCCTGGCACCGCTCCCTGCGCACCTGTGAGACCGACGGCTGGGAAGCCGCCCGGCCGCACTACGCCCGTGCGCTCGCCTCGACCGCCGACTGCGGCATGCCCGGCCTCGCCGCCGGCGCACCCACGCTGGTCGCCCTCGTCCCCGTCATGCGCGGCGGCGAACTCCCCGCTCCGGGAAGCTTCGACCACCTCGACCCCGGCCCCTACGAACCGTGGCTGCGGCCCCTGCTCCTGGCGGGCGCGGGCCGGACCGAGCAGGCCCGCCGGGCGCTGTCCGCCGTCCCCCGGCCGCCGCACGACCTGCTCCAGGAGGCTTTGTGGTGCCTGCTCGCCCGCGCGTCCGCCGCCGTCGGACACGCGCCGGTCCTGCGCCGCTCCCGCGACGAACTCGCCCGTGCGGCCACGGAGTTCGCCGGCGCGGGCAGCGGGCTGATCTCCTTCGGCCCGGTCGAACGGCACCTGCGCGCGGCGGACTCCGCGCTACGGGACCTCGACGCACCAGCGTGATCATTCCGGTTGCCGCGCCCGAACCCGACCTCCTACCGTGGACGGCGTGACGGACGAACCGACGCGCGCCGCGCGACTGCTCGACGCCCAGGCCAAGGCGGCCGCCCTGTTCGCGGAGATCGAGGCACGGCACCTGGTCGCCGCCGGCCAGGGCGAGCGCGCGGTGAGCGACCGGATCCGCGACCTGGCCAACGAGATGTTCGGCACCACCCACTACTGGCACAAGCGCATCGTGCGGTCCGGGCCGAACACCCTGCTGCCCTACCGGGAGAACCCGCCGGACCTCGTGATCGGCGCCGACGACATCGTCTTCGCCGACTTCGGGCCGATCTTCGAGGAGTTCGAGGCCGACTTCGGGCGGACCTTCGTCCTCGGCGACGACCCCGTCAAGCACCGTCTGCGCGACGACCTCGCGACCGTCTTCGCGGCGGGCCGCCGCGCCTTCGAGACCGACCCGGACATCACCGGAGAACAGCTCTACGCCGAGGTCGAACGGCTGGCCGCGGACGCGGGCTGGACGCTGGGCGGCTGGCACGCGGGCCACCTGGTCGGCGCCTTCCCGCCCGAACACAACGACTGGCAGGACGTCGACTCCCACATCGTCCCCGCCAACGACAAGCCGCTGCGCCGCACCGACCGGGCGGGACGTCTCCTCCACTGGATCCTGGAGATCCACCTGGTCGACCCGGACCACGGCTTCGGCGGCTTCTACGAACAACTCCTGGACCTCTGACCCCAGGGCGCACCCCCTCGGCCGGCCCCAGGGCGTGGCTCACGCCGAAATGTCCGTAACCGCGGGCAACACTGTTCCACCTGAGGGTCCTTGCTCTCTGGTGAGGGGTGGAGTCTGCGTGTAACGTCTCCGGCAGATGTCGTGGTTCGCAGTCCTCGCCCGCGCTTTGGTGCGGGCGTTTTGCTGTGCAGTGCCCGAGGACCAGGACGACCACCTCCGGGTCCGCGTGGTGCGGATCCGTCATTGAATTGAGAGGCATTGGCATGGCCAGCGGAACCGTCAAGTGGTTCAACGCCGAAAAGGGCTTCGGTTTCATCGCGCAGGACGGGGGCGGCCCCGACGTCTTCGCCCACTACTCCAACATCAACGCCACCGGCTTCCGTGAGCTCCAGGAGGGCCAGGCCGTGACGTTCGACATCACGCAGGGCCAGAAGGGCCCCCAGGCGGAGAACATCACCCCCGCCTGATCCCGGCATGACACCGGCACGGTGTCTCATGGAGCGTTCACG
Source organism: Streptomyces sp. NPDC007084 (assembly GCF_040703595.1). NCBI lineage: Bacteria > Bacillati > Actinomycetota > Actinomycetes > Kitasatosporales > Streptomycetaceae > Streptomyces > Streptomyces sp. NPDC007084. Next base: position 34,436 of record NZ_JBEYFY010000005.1, on the reverse strand, counting down.
CCCGAGACACCGTGCCCGGCCGGCAACCCGGCACGGACCAGCACGACGGATCGGCGCGGAGAGTGGACGGACCAGTGGTGGGCGAGGAGTCGGGCCCGGTGGGCGGCTGTCTGGCCTGCGATCTGATGACGGGCGACGCCCCCCTGCCCGGCGGGACCGTCCTGCGTACGGACACGTGGGCGGTCGAGCACTGCGTGGGCCCGTTCGGCCTGGGAACGCTCGTCGTCAAGCCGGCACGGCACGTCCTGCACGTCGCCGGGCTGACGGCGGAGGAGTCCGCCGAACTGGGGCCCCTGCTGCGCCGGGTCAGCGCCGCTGTCACCACGGTCATGGACCCGGAACAGGTGTACGTCTGCCTGTGGTCGCACGCGGGCGGAGTCCCGGGCCACATCCACTTCGTCGTCCAGCCGGTCACCCGCGCGGACATGGACCGTCACGACACCTTCGGCCCCGCCCTGCAACTGGCCATGGGCAAGACCGGCGAACTGCCCGATCCCACCGCCGTCGAGCAGGTCTGCGACCGGCTCCGGCACCACCTCGGCCGCCCCGCCGACACCCGTACTTCCACGACGTAGACCCGCACCACCCCACCGCGCCGCCCCGGACCGGGAGCGCGGTTCCCGGGGCACGACGCCCCCGGTTCACCGATCTGGGCGACACGACGGCACGGCACCGGGCGCCCGCGACAACGCCGCCGGCGCCCGCCCTCTCGCCTCCCCCCCCCAGACCCGGTCGTCCGGGCGCGGAAGCACCCTCGTCACAACACCCTGCGCCTGCGCCCCAGCCACGTCTGCGCGATCACCACGACGGCCAGGAACGCCCCGCTGACGACCTGTTGGTAGGCCGAGTCCAGCGAGCCGATCTGGTTGATGACGTTCTGGATCACCTTCAGGAGCAGCACCCCGACCAGCGAGCCGCTGATGAAGCCGAACCCTCCGGTGAGCAGCGTGCCGCCGATCACGACCGCGGAGATCGCCTCCAGCTCCATCCCGGAGCCGAGGATCGTCACCCCCGACACCAGCCAGGCCGCGTTGAGCGCCCCGGCGAGTCCCGCGCACAGTCCGGAGAGCGTGTAGACGGAGATCTTCGTACGGGCCACGGGGGCGCCCATGAGCGCCGCCGCGTCCTCGTTCCCGCCGACCGCGTACACGTACTGCCCGAACCGGGTGCGGCGGAGGACGACCGCGCCGAGCACGAACAGGGCCAGCGTGATGTAGACGGGGACGCCGATGCCGAGGAAGGTGCCCTGCCCGAGCTTGGCGAAGAACGACCCCTTGTCCACCAGATAGGTCTTCGATCCCTCGTCGGTGACCGACAGCAGGATGCCCCGCGCGCCCAGCATGGAGGCGAGTGTCACGATGAAGGGGGCCAGCCGAGAGCGGGCGATCAGCAGGCCGTTGACCAGGCCGATCAGCCCGCAGACCGCCAGCGGCAGCAGGAGCGCGACCACCGTCCCGTACTGCGATCCCCAGGCCGCCAGGACCCCGCCGAGCGCGAACAGCGAGCCCACCGACAGATCGATGCCGCCGGTGATGATGACGAAGGTCATGCCCAGCGCGACCACGGCGAGGAAGGCCGAGGACAGCGCCATGTTCTCCAGGTTGTCCGACGTCAGGAAGGTGTCGAAGCTGAGCGTCGCGGCGATCATCGCCACCACCAGGGTGACCAGCGCGCCGTGCTGCTGGGCGAGCGCGCTGAGCCGCTCGGAGCGGGTGGCGCCGAGCGGCGCCTCCTCGGCCGTGGCCGTGCCGCTCACCGGAGTGTCCACGTCGGTCGTCATCGCTTTCCTCGTTCCCGTGCCGCGTAGACGGCGAGGACGATCACCACGGCCTGGGCGATCTGGGTCCACGACGGCGGCAGATCGTGCTTGATGAGCGTCGTGGTGAGCAACTGGATCAGGACGGCGCCGGCGACCGTGCCCCCGATGCGGACCCGGCCCCCGCTGAGCGGGGTGCCGCCGACGACGACCGCGGTGATCGCGGAGAGTTCCATCAGGTTCCCGAGCGACGTCGGGTCGCTCGCCGTCAGCCGCGCGGTGGCGAGGACGCCCGCGATCGCCGCGAGGACGCCCGAGCAGACGTACACGAGGATCAGGACGCGCCGCACCGGCAGCCCCGCCAGCTTGGCCGCCGGGCGGCTGTCGCCGATGGCGAGGAGCTGACGGCCGAAGGTCGTGCGCCGCACCACGAACGCGACGAGCAGGGCGAGCGCAGCCGCGATCAGCACGAGGTACGGGATGCCCAGGACATCGCCCGAGCCGAGATCCGCCATGGTCGGGTCGCGGACGTCCTTGAGCTGGGGGAGGAGCACCAGTGCGAGCCCGCGCCCCGCGACCATCAGGGCGAGCGTCGCGACGATGGGCTGGACGCCCACGAACGCGATGAGCGACCCGCTGGCGGCCCCGACGACGACACCGCCCACGAGGGCGATCAGGATCGCGAGCCACGGCCCGTACCCGAGATAGAGCGACAGCAGCGAGGTCGACAAGGCCATCACCGAGCCGACCGCCAGGTCGACGCCCTCGCTGCCGATGGCGAGCGCCATGCCGAGCGCCACGATCAGCACCGGGGCGACCTGGACCGCCTGGGTGCGGAAGTTCTCCGTGGACAGGAAGTGCGGGGTGAACACGGTGTTCACCAGGAGCAGCACCACGACGCCCAGATAGACGCCGTACTCCTGGAGCAGCCGCAGCAGGCGGTCGCGGTCCGCCGTCACCCGGCCGAGTGTCAGGTCAGTCATCATGGCCTCCCGGGCCGGTGCCGGCGGCGGTCGCCGAAGCCGGGGTCGCGGCGGGTGCCGCGGCGATGGCGCGCATCAGCCGGTCCTCGGTGACGGCGTCACCGGTCAGCTCCTCCACCACCGCTCCGTCCTTGAGGACGATCACCCGGTCGCTGCCCTCGATCAGTTCCTCCGGATCGGAGGAGATGAGCAGCACGCCGAGTCCGTCGTCGGCCAGTTCGTCGATCAGCTTCTGCACCTCCGCCTTGGCGCCGACGTCGATGCCCCGGGTCGGCTCGTCCAGCAGCAGGACCTTCGGCTGCATGGCCAGCCAGCGCGCCAGCAGCACCTTCTGCTGGTTGCCGCCGGACAGTTCGCCCACCTTCTGGTGCGGGCTCGCCGCCTTGATGCGCAGCCGCTTGATGAAGGTGTCCACGATCCGGTCGATCCGGGCCTCGTCCACCAGACCGAAGCGGGACAGGCCGGGCAGCGCGGCCAGCGCGATGTTCTCCCGCACGGACAGACCCGGCACGATGCCCTCGGCCTTGCGGTCCTCGGGCAGCAGACTGATGCCCGCCCGGATAGCGGCGGGCGTCGATCCGGTACGCACCCGCACCCCCGCCACCACGACCTGCCCGGAGTCGACGGGCAGCGCCCCCGCGATGGCCTTGGCGGTCTCGCTGCGGCCGGAGCCGAGCAGCCCGCCCAGCCCCACCACCTCGCCGGGACGCACCGACACCGACACCTTGTCCAGTTGATGACGGATCGTCAGTTCGCTTGCCTGGAGCACCGGTTCGGCCTCGGTGTCGTGACCGCCGGCGAACTTGGTCAGCCCGTCCTCCCGGACGTCCGAGATCTCCCGGCCCAGCATCAGCGCCACCAGCCGCAGCCGGTCGAGTTCGGCGATCGGACCCGTGTGCACGACCTTGCCGTCGCGCAGCACGGTGACCGCGTCGCAGATCTCGTACAGCTCGTCCAGCCGGTGGCTGACGTAGATCACCGCGATGCCCCGCTCGCGCAGCATCCGGATCACACCGAACAGCGTCCGCACCTCGCGCGGTTCGAGCGAGGAGGTCGGTTCGTCCATGATGACCACCCGGGCGTCGACCGAGACGGCGCGCGCCAGCGCCACCATCTGCTGGGCGCCGACGCCCAGTTCGCGCAGCGGACGCCGGACGTCCACCCGCAGCCCGAGGTCGCGCAGCGCCGTGTCCGCCTCCCGGTGCATACGCCGGAAGTCGATCAGCCCCAGCCGGTTCCGGGGCTCACGCCCGAGGAACAGGTTGCGCGCCACGGTCATCAGCGGGACGAGGTTGACCTCCTGGTAGATCGTGGAGATGCCCGCGTGCTGCGCCTGCAGCGGCGTGGCGAAGCGGACCGGGGCACCGTCGTACGTCACCTCGCCCTCGTCCGGCTGGTAGACGCCGGTGAGGACCTTGATGAGCGTGGACTTGCCCGCGCCGTTCTCCCCGATGAGCGCGTGCACCTCCCCGGCGCGGGCCGTGAAGTCCACCTGGGACAGGGCCCTCACGCCGGGGAAGGTCTTGGACAGACCGGCGACCGACAACATGTCAGAAGGCCTTGCCCAGGTCGGCCTTGGCGTTGTCCTTGGTGTACGCGCTGTCCTGGATCACGATGTCCTCGGAGACCTTCTCGCCCTTGGTGAAGGTGTCCAGCGTCTGGAAGGCGAGCGGACCGAACCGCGGGTTGGACTCGATGACCCCGTCGATCCAGCCGTCCACGATGCCCTGGACCGCGTTGCGGGTGCCGTCGATCGTCACGATCTTCACCGCGCCCGGCTGCTTGCCCGCGCCCTTGAGGGCGTTGACCGCGCCGAGGCCCATCTCGTCGTTCTCGGCGTAGATGCCGGTGATACCGGGCTTGGACTGGATCAGGTTCTCGGTGACCGACTGGCCCTTCTCCCGGGCGAAGTCACCGGTCTGCTTGAAGACGATCTTCAGGTCGGGAGCCTTCTCCTTGATGCGGTCCTCGAAGCCCTTGGTGCGCTCGGTCGTGACGTTGTTGCCCGCCGCGCCGAGCAGGATGGCGATCTCGCCCTTCCCGCCGGTCGACTCGATCATCTGGTCCGCGGCCCGCTTGCCCTGCTCCACGAAGTCGGAGCCGATGAAGCTCACGTAGTCCTTGCAGGCGGTGGCGTTGATCTTGCGGTCGATGGTGATGATCGGGATGTGCTTGGCCGAGGCCGAGCGCAGCACCGGCTCCCAGCCGTCCGAGTTGAGCGGCGCGATGACCAGCAGGTCGGCGCCCTTGGCGATGAGGTCCTGGACGTCGCTGATCTGCTTGGAGAACTGCGACTGGGCGTTGGCCGTCAGCAGCTTGACGCCCTGCTTCTTCGCCTCGGCCTTGATGGAGGCGGTCTCGGCGATCCGGAAGGGGTTGGCCTCCTTCTCGGACTGCGAGAAGCCGACCGTGGCCGACTTCAGGTCGATCTTCTTCGCGCCGTAGGCGTCGATGGCACAGGTCGGCCCCGAACCCGTCGACGGAGAGGCGACGACCTGTCCCTGGCCGTCCTGGCTCGCGGAACTCTTGTCCGAGTCGGACTTGTCGTCCTCCGACTTCGCGCATCCGGAGACGAGCGCGAGGCTCGTGATGAGGCCGGTGGCGAGAAGGGTCCTGGCGGTGGTGCGGTGGCGTGGTGCGAGCGGCTTCATGGAGTCCCCAAACGGCGCGGCCCCGGCGCTCGATGCGCTCCCGGGGATGATCGGCTCTTGCGGTCAACTCTGCGTACTTGGCGTTCCGGGGAGGTTTTTACATCGTTGGAAGAGGGCTGTAAAGCCCTCCTTCCGAAATCCCCTCAGCGCCGCCCCAGCGTGCTCTCGCGTTCCACCAGCCGGAAATCCGCGGTCAGTTCACGCCCGCCGGGCTCCGTGCGGCCCGAGAGACTGCGCAGCAGCGAGGCCACCGCCATCCGCGCGATAGCCTGCTTGTCCGGCGAGACCGTCGTCAGCGTGACGGCCCCGAACCGGCCCTCCTCGATGTCGTCGAACCCGACCACCGCCACGTCCCACGGCACCCGCAGTCCGCGCTCGTGCAGCACCCGCATCGCACCGATCGCGACCAGGTCGTTGTACGCGAACACCGCGTCCGGGCGCACCCCCGAGTCCAGCAGATGGGCCATGCCCCGGGCGCCCTCCTCCCGGTCCCAGCCGCCGACCGGCACCACCAGGTCGTCCGGCGCCGGAATCCCGGCCTCCGTCAGCTCCTCGCGCCAGCCCGCGAGGCGCAGATGGGCCGGCCGGTTGGCGGAGTCGGTGCGGGCGCCGAGGTAGGCGATCCGCGAGCGCCCCCGGCTCAGCAGATGGCGTACCGCACTCCGCGCCGCGGCCACGTTGTCGATGGCGATGTGGTCGTAGGGCACCTCGTACTCGCGCTCGCCGAGGAGCACGAGCGGCACGTCGTCCGTCCGCGACTGGAGATCCTCGGCCTCCAGCTCCAGCGGGCTGAGGATCAGTCCGTCGATGACGTTGGCCCGGAAGCCCTGACTGACCAGCACCTCCTGCTCACGGACCCCGCGGGTGTGGTCGAGGAGCACGGTGAACTCGTGCTCGGCCGCCGCGTCGATGACCGCCCCGGCCAGCTCCGCGAAGTACGGGTTGCCCAGTTCGGGAATGGCGAGGGCGATGATGCCCGTGCGGCCTTTGCGCAGGTGGCGGGCCGTGAGGTTCGGCCGGTAGCCCAGCTCGTCGATGGCCTCCTGGACCCGGGCGCGCATCGCCGGGGTGACGTGCGGATAGTTGTTCACGACGTTCGAAACCGTCTTGATCGAGACGCCGGCCCGTTCGGCGACGTCCTTCAGGCTGACCCGCAAGGGATCTCCTCTTCATCGATGTGCGCCGCAGCCACCTGGGTGTTTGTCATGACCCTGGACAGCGGCCGGGACCCGTGCTGTGATGCCAACTCCCGTTCCTTCCAACGTTGTACAGACTGAAGCAACGAGCCGCCACCCTTCCTCAGCCAAGGAGGATCCGTGCGCATCAGCAGACTCCGAACCCGACTGGCACTCCTGGTCGTCGCGCTGCTCGGCCTGGCCGGACTGACCGCCGTCCCCGCCGCGACAGCCGCCGACGACCCCGTGGAGGTCCACGGCCTCAAGGGCGAGTACTACACCCAGTCCGCCCCCGGCGCCTTCGACTTCGACCAGCTCAAGGCCACCGGCCTCGACACCAACCTCGACTTCGACAACCTGGAGCCCCGACTCGCCTTCGCCACCGGCCGGTCGGACGACGTCAACGTCCGCTGGACCGGCAAGATCGTGCCGGAGAAGACCGGCGCCCACACCTTCTCGGCCATCGGCGACAACGGCTTCCGGGTGTGGATCGACGGACACCTCACCATCGACCACTGGGTCGACGACTGGGACAAGGAACAGACCTCCCAGCCGGTCGACCTGACCGCCGGACAGGCCTACGACATCAAGGTCGAGTACTTCGAGCACTTCGGCGGCTCCAACCTCCACCTGCGCTGGACCCCGCCGGGCGGCACCAAGACGGCCGTACCGCAGTCCGCCTTCCGGCTCCCCGACGGCTACGCCTACGACGGTGCCATCGCGACCACGGTCGAGAAGGGCGGACGCACCCTGCGCCTGGACTTCGCCCAGGCCCTGGCAGCGCCCCCGGCCGGCCTCACCGACCACATCGAGGCCGTCATCGGCGGCGCCAAGTGGCCGCTGGGCACGGCGAAACTCGACCCCGCCGACCCCAAGACCCTGATCGTCGGCCTCAAGGAACCCGTCGTCGGCAACAAGACCGGCACCGCCCGCGGCACCGCCGACCTGCGCTACGACGGAAAGGGCGGCCTCTCCGGCAAGGACGGCAACGTTGTCAGCGCCTTCTGGAGCAGCGGCCCGAACCACTCCACCTACCAGTTGCGCACCAAGTGGGCGGACGAGGTCGGACCGGCCAACGCCCTTCCCGAGTACCCCCGCCCGCAGCTCACCCGGGACGACTGGCGCAACCTGAACGGCTCCTGGCAGTTCGCCGCCGCGGGCGCCGGCGAGAAGCCGCCGGTGGGCAGGAACCTCGCCGAGAAGATCCTCGTGCCCTACCCGGTGGAGTCCCAGCTCTCCGGCATCGAGCGCCACGAGGACCGCATGTGGTACCGCCGCACCTTCACCGTCCCGGCCGGCTGGAAGATCGGCTCCGGCAAGCGCCTCCAGCTCAACTTCGGCGCCGTCGACTGGCGGGCCGAGGTCTACGTGAACGGCACCAAGGTCGCCGAACACCAGGGCGGCTACGACAAGTTCAGCGCCGACGTCACCGCCGCGCTCAAGCCCGGCCGCACCCAGGAACTCATCGTCGGCGTCTACGACCCCACCGACGCGCAGAACGGGGAGAACCCGCCGGTCGGCAAGCAGCGCCTCGACCCCAGCGGCATCTGGTACACCCCGTCCTCCGGCATCTGGCAGACGGTGTGGATGGAACCGGTGGCCGCCGACCACGTCGACTCGCTCAAGCTCACCCCCGACGTCCCGAACAGCCGGCTGACCGTCGAGCCGCAGGGCGTCAGGAGCGGACTGCCGGTCACGGCCACCGCGTACGCCGGACACCGCAAAGTTGCCACCGCGACCGGCCGCACCGGACAGCCCCTCACCCTGAAGATCACCGACCCGCACCTGTGGTCGCCGGACGACCCGTTCCTCTACGACCTGAAGGTCTCCGTCGGAGCCGACCGCGTCGGCAGCTACTTCGGAATGCGGTCGATCGCCGTGCAGAAGGTGAACGGCACCCCGCGCACGGTCCTCAACGGCAAGCCCGTCTTCATGATGGCCACCCTCGACCAGGGATTCTGGCCCGACGGCCTGCACACCGCGCCGACCGACGACGCGCTGGCCTACGACCTGAAGGCGCACAAGCAGATGGGCTTCAACGCCGTCCGCAAGCACATCAAGGTGGAACCCGACCGCTGGTTCTACTGGGCGGACCGGCTCGGCCTCATGGTCTGGCAGGACATGCCCGCCATGACCGCCGGAGTGAACCCCGACGCCGCCTCCCGCGCCGAGTACGAGCGCGAGATGAAGCAGATGATCGACGAGCACATCAGCAGCCCGTCCGTCGTCATGTGGGTGACCTTCAACGAGGGCTGGGGCCAGTACGACGAGGCCCGCATCGCCGACCAGGCCAAGTCCTGGGACCCGACCCGCCTCGTCAACTCGATGTCCGGCATCAACCTCGGCGTCGACGGAGGCACCGGCGACATCATCGACGAGCACGGCTACCCGAGCCCCGCGCTCCCGCCGAACCCCGACGGGAAACGGGCCCTGGTCAGCGGCGAGTACGGCGGCCTCGGCCTCGCGGTCCCCGGCCACGCCTGGTCCGTCCAGCAGTCCTACGTCGACGTCGACCCCGCGACGTACACGGACGACTACCTCGCCCGGCTGGCCGAGGTGCGCCAACTGGCCTGCAAGGGCGGCAACGGCGCCGTCTACACCCAGATATCCGATGTCGAGGGCGAGTTGAACGGACTCGTCACCTACGACCGCAAGGTGGTCAAGCCCGATGTGCGGCGTCTGAAGGCCGCCCACACCGCGCTGATCCACGACGCGTCACAGCCGACACCCGCCGGCTGCTCCTGACGGACGGGGCGCACACACCTCCCCGCGGTACGTGTGCGCCCCGCCCCGACCCGCCGCGGGGTCGCACCCGCGAAGGGGCCGCCTCCGGTACGGGGGGAGGCGGCCCCTTTCCCGGATCACGACCCGCCGTTCACTCGGCCCCGCCCGGCACGTCGGGCGGGGCCGCCGACGGTCGGCACGGCTACTGTCGGCGCCATGGAAGGTGATGATCGCCAGGGCTGGCGCGCGTGTGTGCTCAGCGGTGTCGTGTTCGCCGTGTGCATGGCCGGCACCACCCTGCCCACCCCGCTGTACGGCCTCTACCAGGACAAGTTCGGCTTCTCCGAGCTGACGGTCACCGTGGTGTACGCGGTGTATGCCTTCGGGGTCATCGGCGTACTGCTCCTCGCGGGCAACGCCTCGGACCAGGTCGGCCGCCGCCCCGTCCTGCTCTGCGGCCTCGGTTTCGCCGCGCTGAGCGCCGTCTGCTTCCTGTGCGCCACCGGCCTCGGCTGGCTCTACGCCGGACGGCTGCTGTCGGGCCTGTCCGCCGGCCTGTTCACCGGAGCCGCCACGGCGTACGTGATGGAACTGGCCCCGCGCGGCGGCTCGGCCCGGGCCACCTTCGTGGCGACCGCCGCCAACATGGGCGGCCTGGGCTGCGGCCCGCTGCTCGCCGGGCTGCTGGCCCAGTTCGCGCCCTGGCCGCTGTACCTCCCGTTCGTCGTCCACCTCGCCCTGGCGGCCTGCTCGGTCGCCGTCGTGCTGTGGCTGCGGGAGACCGTGGGGGAGCCGGGCCCGCTGCGCGGCGTACGACCGCACCGGCCCCGGCTGCCCCGGCAGGTGCGGGCCGTGTTCGGGCCGCCCGCCGTCGCCGCGTTCGTGGGGTTCGCGCTCTTCGGCGTGTTCACCTCGGTCAGCCCCGCGTTCCTCGCCGAGTCCCTCCACGTCACCGACCACGCCGTGACCGGACTGGTCGTCGCGCTCGCCTTCTTCGCCTCGACCGCCGGGCAGCTCGCCGTCGGCCGGGTCGGCCCGACCCGGGCACTCCCGCTGGGCTGCGCCGCCCTCCTCGTCGGCCTGGCCCTCCTGGCGGCCGCCCTGCGCTGGGACCTGCTGGCCCTCGTCGTCCTGAGCGCACTGGTCGGCGGGACCGGACAGGGACTCGCCTTCCGCGGCGCCCTGTCCACCGTGGCCGGCGCGTCCCCCGCCGACCACCGCGCGGCCGTCATCTCCGCCCTGTTCGTGGTCGCCTACACGGGCATCTCGCTGCCGGTGATCGGCGTGGGACTCCTGGTGGGCCCCATCGGCCTGGAGGGAGCGGGCCTGGTGTTCATCGCCTGCATGGCGGTCCTGGTCTCCGCCGCGGGCGTCTACCTGCTCCGCCGCCCGGCCGCGCCGAACGACTGACGCTCGCCTGCCGCCCAGCCCCGCGTGCCGCCGTACGGGGTGGGCGCGTCAGGCCTGGAACTCGGTGAGGTCGATGGCGTGCACGGTCAGCGGGAAGCCGTACTGCGGGTGCTCCACCTCGCGCTCCGGCTTCATGCCGAGCTTGCGGATCACGTTCTCCGAGGCCTCGTTGCCCAGGCGGTTGACGCTGACGACACGGTCGAGGTTACGGTCCTGGAGCGCGAACTCCAGTGTGGCGTGGGCGGCTTCGGAGGCGTAGCCCTGACCCCAGAACGGGGTGCCGAACCGCCAGCTGACCGCCACCTCGGAGGCCAGCTCCGGCAGAAAGCCGGGCACGGACAGTCCCGCGAAGCCGGCCAGCTCACCGGAGGCCAGCAGTTCGACCGCGAACAGGCCGAAGCCCTCGTCGTCCCACTCGTCCTCCCACCGCTCGATCTCCTCGGCCGTCTCGTCGAGGCTCAGCACCGAGCCGTCGTCGATCCAGCGCATGACCTGCGGGTCCGCGTTGATCTCCGCCATCGGGGCGAGGTCGTCGTCGGTCCAGCGGCGGAGCAGCAGGCGGGGGGTGCGGATCTCGGTCATGGGCCCATCTTGCCCGACGCGCGGACCACCCGAGCGCCACGGCCTCCCGGACCGGGGCCGGTGAACGCCCATGTCACCGGCCGCTTCCTGCCATCCTGGACCCCCGCACCCGCCGAGAGGACGTCATGCCGAAGGACCCCTCAAGGCGCTGGTGCTGGGCGGCGGGGCGGTGGCCTTGTACGCGCTGGGGCGCCACCTCGCCGGGATCGTCCTCGGCGTCGTCGTGGTCGCGAACACGGCGATCGCGGAAACCGTCCGCCGCACTCCGCCCGGCCGCGTGCGCCCGTAGTTTCGGACCCCCGAGCGGGGGCAACCGCCCGTCATGGAGACCAACGAGGGTACGCAGGAAGCGGTCGAGACCCAGGGGGACGAGCATCACGTCCTCCTCAGCGCCGACACCAACGGCGACGGCAAGACCGATGTCTGGATGACCGACACCACGGGCGACGGCAAGGCCGACCTGTACCAGTTCGACACCACCGGCGACGGCGAGATCGACGTCACGATGGTCGAGCGCGCCGACGAGCCGGGCGTGGACCGGGTCGTGGTCGAGGGCGACGGCGGCCACCCGCTGGAGAGCTGAGCGCCGGCAGCCGCCTTCGGGATGGCCCTGCGACGGCCCGGGCACCCGGGGCGGACCGGTCAGGGCGTGCCGGTGAGGGGCCGCAGCACCGCCGCGCCCGCCCGCAGCAGGGCGGACACCGGCGGCCCGGCCCAGCGCGTCACCTCGCGGGAGACCGCGGGGTCGAGTTCGATCGTCACGCGGACGTACCGCAGGTCGAGGCGGGTGACCGGGCCGGGGCGCGGTGCGGCGGCGTCCGGTTCCCGGCGCAGGGCCGCGCGGTAGGTGTCCTTGCGCTGGTTCACTTCGTTTCCTGACGCTTGACGAGTTCGTCCGCGAGGTCCATGTACGCCGAGCCCTTCACTTCGACCGGGCTGCCGAACGACTGGGCGTACAGGTCGAGACGGGGGATGTGGGTGGCCAGTACGTCGAAGCCGCGCTCGGTGAGCGCCTCGCGGGCGTCGGCGTCCGGCCCCGTCCGGGTGGCGTCGGGACGGTTCGTACGGTTCAGCAGCACGGCGGAGCGGGCCGGCTGAGCGCGCAGCGACTGCACATCGCCCATCTCGCCGCCGATCGGCGCCATCCGGTCCAGCTCGATGGGGGAGGGCGTGACGGGGACGATCCACTCGCTCGCGTACCGCATGACGCCGCGGGCGATGTGGGCGTGGTCCTCCATCTGCGGGGCGTCGAAGACCACGGCACGCCGGTCGCCGAGGAAGTCGTTCACCCGCCGGTGTACGTCCCCCACGGGCAGCGAGAACACCGGGAACGGGAAACCGCCCGCCAGTTCGCTCCAGCGCAGCGCCGAGGACGCGGGGTCGCTGTCCACCAGCAGAGGTGAGTACCCCGACTCGTGCAGCGCGTGCGCCAGCCACACCGCGCTCGTCGTCTTGCCCACTCCGGGTTTCAGGTTCACAAAGGCATAGCTCATCGACACAGGACGCGACGCTAGTGAGCGCGGGGGAGCACCACCGCCGAGGCGGGGCGCATCGCCGTGCCGTTCACCCTGGGGCGCCCTCGAATCATCCCGATGGATCAACGCCGTGTCCGGTGGGAACGGCCGACACCCCGCGGGGTGAGACGGGTCCGCCGTATCTCGTGATCGACCGCGGTGGTGTGCGGGGCGCCGTGCGGGTACCCGGGGAGTCCGTGATGATCGAAAGGGGCGGCGGTTACCGCCCCGGCTCGTCACGAGGAGCATCCCGGCCCAGCACGCAGTCGACGGAGTGGTGATCTGATGGAGCTGAATCTCGACGGACGAACGGCGCTCGTCACCGGCTCGACGCAGGGGATCGGCGCGGCGATCACGCGGGGACTCGCCCGCGCCGGTGCCCGCGTCGGGATCAACGGGCGCGACCCCGGACGGGTGGAGGAGGCGCTCGCCCAGGCGCGCGAGGACGTCCCGGAGGCGGACCTCGTCGCCGTCGCCGCCGACCTCGGCACGCAGCAGGGGGCGGACAGGGCCCGGGAGGTCCTTCCCGAGGTGGACATCCTCGTCAACAACCTCGGTGTCTTCGGCGCCCAGCCGGCGCTGGAGATCAGTGACGACGAGTGGCGGCGCTACTTCGAGATCAACGTCCTCGCCGCCGTCCGGCTCACCCGCATGTACCTGCCGGGCATGATGTCCCGGGGCTTCGGCCGCGTCCAGTACATCGCCAGCGACTCGGCCGTGGCCATCCCGGCCGAGATGATCCACTACGGCATGTCCAAGACGGCCCTGCTCGCCGTGAGCCGCGGATTCGCCAAGGAGGCCGCGGGCACCGGCGTCACGGTCAACTCCGTCATCGCCGGACCGACCCACACCGGCGGCGTCGAGGACTTCGTCTACGAACTGGTGGACCGCGACCTGCCCTGGGACGAGGCACAACGCGCCTTCATGCGCGAACACCGGCCGCACTCCCTGCTGCAACGCCTCATCGAACCCGAGGAGATCGCGAACCTCGTGGTCTACCTCAGCTCGAACCAGGCATCCGCGACGACGGGGGGCGCGGTACGCGTGGACGGCGGTTACGTGGACTCGATCCTGCCGTAGGGGGCCGGGGGGCTCGCCATGGCACGTCGGTGGTGGCGGACGCGGCTCAGGAGTACGCGGACTCGACCAGCCGTGCCAGGTTGGCCAGCGCCATGCGGGTTCCGGTCTCGTTGTCCCCGGGCGGGACCGCGTCCGGGACCCCCTCGTGCACCATGACGACCTCGGTACCGCTGCCGCCGGCCGTTTCCGTCAGATACGTGGAGATGACCATCTCGCCGGCGAGAGCGGGATCGGCCGTCTCGAACTCGATCACCTCCACCACCCGCTCGTCGGGGACCAGTTCCCTGAAGTGGCCGTGGTAGGTGTCGGTGCGGCCCTCCGACTTGCCGGTGGCGTTCGGCGCGTCGTACGTGAGGGACACCCGGAACGCCCCGCCCTCGCGGGCGTCGAAGGCATGCACCTCGGCCCGCATGCCGTCCGGCGTCCGCCACCGCGCGACCGCGTCCGCGTCCAGAAGCGCCCGGTAGACAGCGGCCCGGGAGGCGTTCACGCGGCCGGTCACTCGCGTCGTATACACGCGACCCAGGCTACTCAGGGCACCCCGGGAGAGCGGCGTTTGGCAACGCGGGCCCGCCGGGGAAGTCGCAGGGACCGGCGGGCCGGTCAGCGGATTCCGGTGTGCCGTGCCTGAGCGGTGACCCCGTGCAGGTCGCCGGTGACCGGGTCGCCGTGCCCCGGCAGCAACACCGTCGCACCCAGACCATCGATACGGTCCAGCGCGGCCAGGGCGGCCCGGCTGTCGTGCGTGAACCCGCGGCAGACCAGTGCGGGACCGGTGTGACCGGTCAGCCCGTCATGGGTGACCAGGGCGTCTCCCGTGAACAGCAGGCCCCGCTCGGGGAAGAAGTACCCGACGCTGCCCGGCGTGTGCCCAGGCAGCGCCACGGCCAGCGGAGCGCCCGGCACCTCCTCCAGCCGCCGGTCCGGGCCGAAGACCCGCGTGTCGGGAACGGCGGGAGCGGTGAAGGCGCCCGTGCGGGCCAGGTGCAGCGGCGTGGCCAGCGCCCCCGGCCTGCGCAGGAGGTAGGGAAGCGCGGAGCGCTCGGGCCTGGCGTGGCGCAGGGCGCTGCGCGGTCCGTCGCGCAGGATGGCCGCGTCTGCCTCGTGCACCCAGACGTCCGCACCGGCCCGCTGGACGGTCCGCGCGAGACCGGTGTGGTCGGGATGCCCGTGGGTCAGGAGCACGGCGCGGATCTCGGCGAGGGAGCGCCCGGTCGCGGCCAGGTGGTCGCGCAGTCCCGCCCGATGGGCCGGCAGACCGGCGTCGATCAGTACGAGGCCGGCGGGGTCCTCGACCAGGTAGAAGTTGACGACGTGGTCGCCGAGGCGGTGGACACCCGGTGCGACCTGCCGGGCAGTGGGACGGGGCATGCGGGCCTCCGGTGGCGGGGAGCGGAACACTTTCGATACAGTCGACTGTAACCGAATGGGGAGGGGGTGCGCCGGATGGTGAGCGACCCACCGCGCCGGGCCTACGACGGTGGCCGGCGGCGCGCCGCCGCCCGCCGCAATCGTGCCCAAGTGCTGGACGCCTGCCGGGAGTTGCTGTTCCAGGAGGGCTATCAGGCGACGACCGTCCGTGCCGTCGCGGACCGCGCGGGCGTCTCGGCCGAAACCGTGTACAAGGCGTTCGGCGGAAAGGCCGGCCTGGTCAAGGCCCTCTGGGACATCACCCTGGCCGGCGACGACGACCCCGTGGCCATGGCCGAGCGCTCCCAGCTCCGGGAGGTGTGGGCGACGGGCGATCCGCGCGCCAAGCTCCGGCTCTACGCGGCCTTCGTCCGCGGGGTGCACGAACGGCTCGCCGCGCTGTCCGCCCTGCTCGTACAGGCCGGCCCCGCCGTGGGCGAGGTGCTGGAGACCGCCGAGCGCGAACGTCTGACCGGCGTCACCGCTTTCGTCACCCACCTCGCCGACTCCGGCGCCCTGCGGCCCGACGCCGACCGGGCCCACCTCGCGGACTCCGTCTGGACCCTGACCGGACCGGGCCCGTACACCCAGCTGACGTCCGGGCGCGGCTGGCCCGCGGACACCTACGAGACCTGGCTCACCGGGCTGCTGGCCGCGACTCTTCTGGGCACTCCGGGGGCCTCGTCCGGCCACGGCTAGCGGTGGCCGCCGAACCGGGAGCCGGACGCCGTGGATGTGGAGGTGGCCACGGGCCTGGACGGCATGGGCCTGGACGGTATGGGCCTGGCGGCCGCGCTCCGGGTCAGGTTTCGGAGCGGGGCCGCCAGGGATCGAGGGGCGGAACTCTGGTGTCAGCCGGTGTAGGCCTCCAGTTCGGACAGCTGGCCCGCCGGCCAGCCGGTGTTCCCGGTGATGGTCACCCGGAGATAGCGGGTCGGTGTGCCGGTGAGGTTGATGGTCACGGTGTTGCCGCTCGACGGGTTGAACGTGTAGCCCGCCGACGACTTCAGGGTGCTGAACGTCGAGTTGTCGGTACTGCCGAGGACGCTCAGCGTCTGGGTGCGCGTGGCCCAGGCGGTCGCCGGGGGCAGCTTGAGCACGACGCGCTTGACCGCCTTGGCGGCACCGAGGTCGACGGTGACGGACTGCGGGAAGGCGTTGTTGGCGCTCTCCCAGTACGTGTCGGCGTTGCCGTCCACCGCCTTGGACGCGGGGTAGACGTCCGTGTGGCTCGTCTCGGTGACCGGCCGGTTCTTGGCGAGGTTCACGGTCGGCGGGTCCGTCGGGGGAGTGGTCGGCGGGTCGGTCGGAGGTGTGGTGGGCGGGTCGGTCGGCGGCGTGGTGCCTCCGCCGGGCACGCCCCCGTTGGTCCACTGCGGGGCGGGCCAGTTGCCGGTGCAGGCCGGCGGGTCCGCGTACCAGCCGCTGTTGCCGGCGCCGCGGGTGATCACGAAGCCGGAACCGACGCAGTTGTGGATCGGGTTGGACTGGGCGATGTGCGTGGCCGTCACGTTGGTGAAGGAGGCCGTGCCGGTCGCCTGGATCTGGAGCGCGTAGGTGCCCGCCCCGTCGATCCGGACGTTCTCGAAGTGCAGCCCCTTCGTCGCGCCCTCGATGTTCATGATGGCGGCGTACGAACTGTCGAGGATCTCACTGTCCGTGATGTTGATCGTCGCGTCCAGGGCCTCGTTGAGCCCGCTGAACCAGACCGCGCCGACACCGAACTGCCAGTTGTAGTCGTTGTTCCCGGTCCGGATCAGCGTGTTGCGGGCGGCGGTGGTGGTGCCCGAAACGGCCGTTCCCTGGCCGGAGTTGACCCCGGGATAGCGGTTGGCGATGTGCAGGCCACCGCCGTTGGTGATGGTGTCCGCCATCACGTTGTCGGAGATGGTGATGTCCTTGCCGCCGTACGTGACGATGTTGTTGGCGAGGATCGGCAGGATCACCGTGTTGAAGGTGAACTTGTTCTTGACGTTCGGGACGCTCTCCGCCCACATCGCCAGGCCGTCGTCACCCGTGTTCCGTACGAACGTGTTGGTGACCGTGGAGTTGGTGACGCCCATGTGGAAGTTCACGCCGTCCGCGGTCTGGTCCAGGATGCGGCTGTTCTTGATGGTGAAGTTGTCCATCGGGCCGTCCATCCAGGCCCCGCACTTGGTGTGCTGCATCCACACGTTGTCGACCGTGGAGTTGGACAGCGCGCCGCCGATGGCGTTCACCTGGTCGTCGTCCACGCGCTCGCGGATGTCGCCGATGATGGCGAAGTCCTTGAGGGTGACGTTCTTGCTGCCGCCCTGGTTCGCGTACTTCCCGTACACGCCCACGGCCTTCGACCGGTTCACCGGGTCACGGCCGGTCAGGACGCTGTACCAGGGGCCCGCGCCGGCCAGCGTCACCTGGTCGACCACGATGTGGTCGCGCACCTGGAAGGTGCCCTGCGGGATGTAGACCGTCTTGCCCTGCGCCTTGCCCGCGTCGACGGCCGCCTGGATCTTGGCCGTCGAGTCGGCCGCCCCGGTCGGGTCGGCCCCGAAGTCGCCGACCACGTCCAGGGCGCCGGACGGCTTGCCGATGGGCGCGGCCACCTGCTCGAAGTCGGCGAGGTCGATGGTGAACGTCGGTGAGGCGCTCGTCGACGACACCTGAAGGCGCACCTTGGTCCCGGCCGGCAGCGTCGAGCCGAACAGGGTGCGGGTCTCGTCGTAGAAGTGGTGGGGGTTGGTGTCCCCCGGGTTGTTGTTGAACGGGTAACCGCCGTAGTACCAGCCGTACTTGGAGGTCACCGGCACGGACTTGAGCTGCGTGCCGTTGATCTTCAGGTCGAGGCTGGCGTCGCGGCCGGTGCCGGCGGAGTTGTCGGGCAGCGAGTAGCGGAACGACATCGCGTTGGCCGGGGCGGTCAGGGTGAACTCGACGTACTCGCCCGTCGCGTCCAGTGTCACCGCCTGCCGTCCGGACGCCTCCGAGGGGAGGTGGCCGTAGAGGCGGTCCGGTCCGATGAGGGTGCCGTTGGTGGCGGCGTACTCGGCCTCCTGTTCCTTGAAGGGGACGGTGGCGCCGCGGCCGGATATGCCGACCGGGGACGGCGCGGGCACCCCGGCCGCCATGGCGTCGGGTGCGAGGGCGATGGCCACGACCGTGCCGGCCGCGGCGAGCGCCAGCGAGACGGTCGCGGCCAGGCCGCGGCGCAGGGGTCTGCCTTTCGGGGATGAAGTCACAGGCGTGCGTCCTCAGGGCTCGTGGGGTGAGCGGACGCAAGAAGGCTAGGAGCGGAGGCAAAGGAAGTCTATGAACGTGCGCAAGATTGATACAGAGAACCGCAAATAATCGACCGATGGCAAAACCCGAGGCCCGCCCTCAGCGTCCCTCGCCGACAGCGCGAGCGGTGCTCACACCGCTCGCACCTTCTCCTCCGAGCGCGCAGGGGCACAGGCGGGGGCGCACAAGGCATGCGGGAGCGTCGGTCCGGCGACCGCGCGGCGCGCCGTCTCGTCGCGGGACCGCCGTAGAACCGTCGTGTGGCCGACGTGGGACCGTCGTGGGGCCGTCGTGGAACCTGCCGTGGACCCCGGGGTCAGCGGCTCTTGCGCACCCGGGCCGCCGCGCGGGCCTCCGCCGCCTTCCGGGCGTCCGCCGCCTTGCGGGACTCCTTGGCCGGCCGGCCCGGGGTGGTGCCGATGCCCCGGAAGGGGGCGTTGCCGGTCTTCCTGGTCTCGGTCGGCGGGCGCTTGGCCCCGGTGATAGAGGTCAGTGCCGCCTCACCCGACCGCACCTGGGTGACCGTCGGCCGGATCCCGGCCTCGGACATCATCCGGTTCACCTCGCGCCGCTGGTTCGGGGTGACCAGGGTGACCACACGCCCGGACTCGCCGGCCCGCGCGGTGCGCCCGCCCCGGTGGAGGTAGTCCTTGGCGTCGGCCGGCGGATCCACGTTGACGACGAGGTCGAGGTCGTCGATGTGAATGCCGCGCGCGGCGACGTTGGTGGCCACCAGCACGGTGACCTCACCGTTCTTGAACTGGCCGAGCGTGTGCGTGCGCTGCGGCTGCGACTTCCCGCTGTGCAGGGCCGAGGCCCGGATGCCGCTGGCCCGCAGATGGCGGGTGAACTGGTCCACGCCGGCCTTGGTGTCCAGGAACATCAGCACCCGGCCGTCCCGCGCGGCGATCTCGGTCGCCGTCGCGTACTTGTCGGCACCGTGGATGTTCAGCACATGGTGTTCCATCGTGGTGACCGAGGCCGCCGCCTTGTCGACCGACGCGAGCACCGGGTCGTGCAGGTGGTCGCGGACGAGCTGGTCGACGTTACGGTCCAGGGTGGCCGAGAACAGCAGCCGCTGGCCGTCGGGGCGCACCTGGTCCAGGATCTCCGAGACCTGCGGCAGAAACCCCAGGTCGCACATCTGGTCGGCCTCGTCGAGGACCGTGATCCGCACCTGGTTCAGATGGCAGTCCCGGCGCGAGACCAGGTCCGTCAGGCGCCCCGGCGTCGCGATGAGCACCTCCACGCCGGTGCGCAGCAGCGCCTGCTGCCGGTTGATCGACAGGCCGCCGACCACGGTCGCGAGCCGCAGGTCCAGCGTCCGGGCGTACGGCGTGAGGGCGTCGCTCACCTGCTGGGCGAGTTCCCGCGTCGGCACCAGCACCAGGGCCAGCGGACGCTTGGACTCCGCCCGCCGTCCCGCCGTCCGGGCGAGCAGGGCCAGCCCGAACGCCAGCGTCTTGCCGGAGCCGGTGCGCGCCCGGCCGAGGACGTCGCGTCCGGCGAGCGCGTTCGGCAGCGTCGCCGCCTGGACCGGGAAGGGTTCCGTCACACCGAGGCCGGTCAGCGTCGCCAGCAGTTCGGCGGGCAGCCCCAGCTCCCCGAAGGACGTGACCGGCGGCAGCCCGGGGGAGACCGTCCGCGGGGTCGCGACCTCACCGCGCGGGGCGGTCGCCGGCCGCCGCTCGCCGTTGCGGGGCCGTCCAGAAGCCGGGGGCTTCGCGTTCATAGGGAACCTTCCTCAGTCCGACGCCCGAAACGCGCCGGGGTCCGTACCCCTTGGTACGGACCCCGGCGGCGACGAAGCGTGCCCCCATTTTACCAGCGGGCGCCCGGCCGCCTCCCGGTCCACCGCCTCCACCCTCCGCTCCCGCTCCTGCTCCCTCGCCCTCCGGTCCTTTCGTTGCCCTCCACTCCGGCGGTCTGTCGCGGTCCTCCGTCCGGCCGCCCACAGGGCGCGGTGCCCCGGCCGCTCGTGGTGCAATCCGGGCAAGAACGCCATACCCACCCGCCCTTTCGCGACAGGGCGCCCGGATGTGACCCCTTCCATTGCGGGCGGCGGGCCGGGGCGGCGAGTGTCTGCCGGAACGAGTCTCCGAAGAACTGTTATCCGGGGCTCTGGGGGCGGTCTCCCATGTGACGGCAGCATCGTTCGGAGTCGAGGACAGGGAAGTTTTCATGAGGGGACAGCACGGAGTGGACCCGGCACTGGTCACCGCCGCCCGGGCGGGCGACTCGCGGGCTCAGGACGCCCTGGTGGGCGCGTACCTCCCGCTGGTCTACAACGTCGTGGGGCGCGCGCTGAACGGCTCGGTCGACGTAGACGACGTCGTGCAGAACACCATGCTCCGCGCCCTGGACGGCCTCGACGGACTGCGCACTCCGGAGAACTTCCGCTCCTGGCTCGTGGCGATCGCGATGAACCAGGTCAGGGCGCACTGGCAGGACCGGCAGCTCGCCCCGGGCGGTGTCGAGGAGGCCGAGCACCTCGCGGACCCGGGCGCCGACTTCGTGGACCTGACCATGTGGCAGCTCCAGCTCTCCGGCCAGCGCCGGGAGACCGCGCTCGCCACCCGCTGGCTGGAGCCGGACGACCGCGCCGTGCTCTCCCTGTGGTGGCTGGAGTGCGCGGGCGAGCTGACCCGGACCGAGGTCGCCGACGCCCTGGAACTTTCCCCGCAGCACACGGCGGTCCAGGTGCAGCGCATGAAGGCCCAGCTCGAAACGGCGCGGGTGGTCGTACGGGCCCTCGACGCCCAGCCGTCCTGCGCCGAGCTGCACGGTGTGATCGCCTCCTGGGACGGCCGGCCGTCGGCGCTGTGGCGCAAGCGAATAGCCCGGCACGCGCGCGGCTGCGTCCGCTGCGCCGGGCTCTGGAACGGCTTGATGCCCGCCGAGGGACTGCTCGCCGGCCTGGCGCTGATCGCGGTGTCCCCGGGGCTGCTCGCGGCCCTGCGGACCGGCCCCGACGGCATGGTGGCCGCCGGATCGGCCACCCGGCCGGAGGACGGCGGGAGCCACGGGGGTGGAGACCACGGAGGCGGGGGCCACGGGAGCCGCGGCGGCGCGCATGCCGGGACGGCCGGGCGCCGGGCCCCGCGCGGCGGTTCGGCCTCCCGTCTCGAAGCCCGCAGGCGCCGCCGCGCCCGGCGGCGCGCCCTCGGGGGCGCCGTCATCGCGGTGTGCGTGGCCGGCGGAGGGCTCTGGTACTTCGCGATCGACTCCGGTACCCCGGACGACCGGTCGACCACCGCCCGTACGGCGGACGACCCCGTCATGGACCTCTCGGCCCCCGGCGCCGACGCCACCTCGGCCTCGCCCTCCGCCTCGGCGTCCCCGTCACCCTCGCCGTCCGCGTCGAAGACCGCCAAGAAGCCCAAGCCGTCCAAGAAGACCTCCCGCCCCCCGCGGCCGAGCGCGCCCGCCCCCGCCACCTCGGCGCCGCCGGCCCCGGCCGCCTCCGCCGTCCCCAGGGCCCAGCCCGCCCCGGCGGGGACCGTGGACCAGGTGGTCGCCCTGGTGAACCAGGAACGGGCGGCCGCCGGCTGCGGCCCGGTCACCGAGGACCCGGAGCTGGAGGAGGCGGCGCTGAACCACTCCGCGGACATGGCCGCGCGGGACTTCTTCGACCACAGCAACCCCGACGGCGAGGACCCCGGCGAGCGCATCACCGCGGCGGGTTACCGCTGGTCCACGTACGGCGAGAACATCGCCCGGGGCCAGCAGACCCCGGCGGCGGTGATGGACTCCTGGATGAACAGCCCCGGTCACCGCGCGAACATCCTGAACTGCTCGTTCAAGAACATCGGCGTCGGCGTGCACAAGGGCTCGGGCGGCCCGTGGTGGACCCAGGACTTCGGCGCCAAGCTGTGACGCCCCGGGGGGGGCTTCCCCGGGGCGAGCCCTGTCCTACCGGGCGCCCCGTAGGGGTGCGTCCTGCGGGGCGTTCATGATCCGAACCGGGTGAATACGTCGTTCTTCCTGGTCAGGGGCGTGGGGGAGCGGGAATCCAAGAGAATCCGGCGCGGGGCCTGACAGATTCCCTATGTCTGGTTAAATACTGTTGATGCGAATATTCACTCTGGCGGGCGCTTCCTGTATATCTGTAAACAGCGCCCACCGCGTGAACGCGCCCTCGGTCTTCTCCCGCACCACCCTCCTCCCGCCCCGCGCCGGCGGCGGACCTCCGCGGCCCGGGTGCCGCGAACGCCAGCAGTTCAGAAGGGACTGATTTTTATGGCCCCCTGGGCCATAGGCCCCGCGACGGTCTCCCGTCGCGGACGCTTCGGCCGGTTCTCCCGTCTCCGATCCCGATCCCAGGAGACGACCGGCGACGGCGGAGCGATCCCCGCCCAGGAGCCGGACCGGTCCGCGCAGGCGCGACCGGCCACCTGGCTCACCCGCAACCAGGCTCTCTGGTCCCGCACCCTGCAACCCCTGCGACCGCTCGACGCCCCCCGCGGCTGCGCCACCGTCTGGGACGCCTCCTGGCCCCTGCCGCGTGAGCTGACCTCGGCGGGCCGGGCCCGCCGACTGGTGACCGCGCAACTGGGCGACTGGAACCTCGAAGACCTCACCGACACCGCCGAACTGCTGGTCAGCGAGCTGGTCACCAACGCGCTGCGGCACACCCGCGGCCCCCTGCGGCTGAACCTGTGCGGACGCGGCCCGCATCTGCGGTGCGAGGTCGAGGACACCGACCCCACCGGCCCGGTGCGCCGCGTCGTCGACGCCGACGCCGAAGGCGGCCGGGGCACGGAACTGCTCGATCTCCTCGCCGAGTCCTGGGGGAGCACCCGCACGGCCACCGGCAAGACCATGTGGTTCGAGATGCCGATGACGCCCCCGGACGTGGACGTGGAGCCGGACCTTGACCTTGACCTGGACCTGGGCGCGGCGGTGGACGCGGGAGAAGATCCCCTGGCGGAGTGGGACGCGACCGGTGCCGTAGCCTCCAAGTGATGATCACTTCTTGGCGGGAGGCCCGGTGAACGAGGCGGATTCCAGAGGATGTTGCACGCCGGCGGCCGACCGGCGCGACACCGGCCAGGCCCTGCCGCTCACCGTGGGCAGCCGCCGGGACGCCGACGCCGAGCAATCCGACGGGCGCCGCCGGGACGCCGACACCGAGCAATCCGACGGGCGCCGCCGGAGCGACGACGCCGGGCACCCCACGGGCCCGCGACACCCCGCCCTCACCCATTCCACCCCTCGCGCCGAGGACGCCCTCACCCATTCCACCCCTCGCCCCGAGGACCCGGACCCCACGCCCCCCGGGCACGACCGTGCGGCGAGCGTCCTGCTCGACGGCGGCATCTTCCTGATGGGCACGCGCGACACGGACGGCTTCCCCGAGGACGGCGAAGGCCCGGTACGCGAAGTCACCGTCTCACCGTTCCGCATCGACGCCCACGCGGTGACCAACGCCCGCTTCGCCCGGTTCGTCGAGGCCACCGGACACGTCACCGAGGCCGAACGGTTCGGCTGGTCCTACGTGTTCGCCGGGTTCCTGCCCGCAGCACTCCGGCGCGGCGCGGCCCGCCCGCCCCAGACGCCCTGGTGGTGCGGCGTCCAGGACGCCGCGTGGCACAGCCCCGAGGGGCCGGGCAGCTCCGTCGCCGACCGCCCGGACCACCCCGTCGTCCACGTCTCCTGGAACGACGCGGCGGCGTACTGCCGTTGGGCCGGCGGGCGACTGCCCACCGAGGCGGAGTGGGAGTACGCGGCGCGCGGCGGACTCGAACAGCGCCGCTACCCCTGGGGCGACGAACTCACCCCCGACGGCCGGCACCGCTGCAACATCTGGCAGGGCAGCTTCCCCACCAAGAACACGGCCGAGGACGGCTACCGGGGGACCGCGCCCGTGGACGCCTTCGAGCCCAACGGGTACGGCCTCCACAACACCTCCGGGAACGTCTGGGAGTGGTGCGCCGACCGGTGGGGCACGCGGCACTCCCCGCGTCCGCGCACCAACCCCAAAGGCCCCTCCAAGGGCACCTCCCGCGTCATGCGCGGCGGCTCCTACCTGTGCCACCACTCCTACTGCAACCGCTATCGCGTGGCCGCCCGCACCGCGAACACCCCCGACAGCAGCACCGGCAACCTCGGCTTCCGCTGTGTGTGGGACGCCTGACGAACCGGCCGGAACCCCGGTGCCGGGCGGCCGACCGGCACCGGAACATTGCAGCCTCGTGAAGGCTCACCGGACCGGCCAGCAGTCCCCGCACCCAGGCTGACCTGCGAAGTTGCCCCCTCGGACCGGCCCGGGGCAGTGGCCAATCTTTTTTCCGGGCTGTTGACGTAAAAGTGCGCCGCTTCCATCCTGTGCCTCATGCCACACGACCACGACGGCCCGCTGGCACGGCTGCGCCGGGGCCACGAGGAACTCGTCCTGCGCCTGCTGCGCACGCACGGGCCGCTCAGCAGGGGCGAACTCGGGCGGCTGAGCGGTCTGTCCCGCACCACGCTCTACGACATCGTCACCGTGCTCGTGGACGCCGGCGCCATCGTGGCCACCCCGCCCGCCGCAGCCGAACGCCGTCGCGGGCGGCCGGTGGACGCGCTGAGCCTGCACCCGGGCGCGGGGCAGGCGATCGGCATCGACTTCGCCCGGCGTGCCGTGCACGTCGCCGCCGTCAACCTCGCGCACGAGGTCATCGGCTCCGCGAGCGCCCCGCACGCCGCTGACCTCGGCCGGGAGGAACGCGTCGCCCTCGCGGAACGGCTGGTCGGCGAACTGGCCGGCGGCCGGCTGCGGCTCGGGGCGCTGAGCGGCATCGGCGTGGGCGTTGTGGGCCCGGTCGGCGAACGGCGCGCACAGCGGGCCGGGACGGGTGAACTGGTCGCGCAAGAAGGCGAGTTCACGGCCCGGGCGGAGGCCGCCGGCAGTCACGCCGACCTGGCGGTGCTGCTGCGCAAACGCTTCGGTGTCCCCGTCCTCCTCGACAACAACACCCGGCTCGCCGCGCTGGCCGAAGCCACCTGGGGCGCCGCCGCCGGCGTCCAGGACGTGCTGTACGTACGGCTGTCGCACGGCGTGGGCGGCGGACTCGTCGTCGGCGGCGCCCTGCACCGGGGCGCCCACGGGCTGTCCGGCGAACTCGGACACATCACCGCCGACCCCGACGGCGGACCCTGCTCCTGCGGTAAACGCGGCTGCCTGGAGACGGTCGCCTCCATCGGCGCCGTGCTCGACGCCCACCCCACCGCCGCCGACCTGCCCTCCTTCCTCGCCGCCCTCCCCGACGATCCCGACGCGCGCCGGGTGCTCGACGCGGCGGGCACCCGGGTGGGCACCGTCCTGGCCGCCGTGTGCAACGCGCTCGGGCCGGAGGTCACGGTGCTCGGCGGCGAACTGGCCGCCGCGGGACCCGCGCTCCTCGGACCCGTCGAACGCGCCCTGTCCGCCCACCTCATGCCGGTGTCCCGGCCGCTCCTCGACCTGCGGGCCGCCGTGCTCGGCGAGGTCGCGGGCGCGCTCGGCGCCATCGCGCTCGTCCTGCACGAGTCGCCCCTGCTGACCCGCTACCCCGCACCGGAATCCGTGGAGTGAACGTGACCGCCCCCCTCTCGCCGAGGCCGACATGGCCGTGATCACCGCCCCCGACAAGACGCCCCCGGCCGCCGCGCCGCGCCGGGAGCGCCGCACCGTACGGCCACTGCTGCTGAACCTCGCGGCGCTCGTCTTCGGCGTCGCCGTGTGGGGCCTGGCCACCACGGCCCACCTGGTCGACATCCCCGGGCCGCTCTCGGTCGCCTCCCGCGCCGCCGAGATGCTGCGCGACGGCACCCTGGCGGACGACGCGCTGGCCAGCCTGCGGCGGGTGTTCCTCGGCTTCGCGCTCGGCACCCTGCTCGCCGTGCCGGTGGGCTTCCTGATGGGCTGGTACCCGGTCGCCCGCGCCCTGCTCGAACCGTATGTGCAGTTCTTCCGGACCGTGCCGCCGCTGGCGATCATCCCGCTGGCCATCGTGCTCATGGGGATCGGCGAGACCCCGAAGGTGTTCGTCATCTTCCTGGCCGCCTTCCTCTCCAGCGTGGTCGCCGCGTTCCAGGGCGTGGTCGGCGTGGACGCCACGCTGATCAACGCCGCCCGGGTGCTGGGCGCCCGCGACCGCGTGATCTTCCTCAAGGTGGTGGTCCCGGCCGCGTCACCCTTCCTGCTCGTCGGGATGCGCATCGGGCTCGGCGCGTCCTGGGCGACGGTCGTCGCCGCCGAACTCATCGCCGCGGACAAGGGCCTCGGCTACGAGATGATGCACGCGCAGACCTACTACGACCTGCCGACGATCTTCGTCGGACTGATCACCATCGGGCTGATCGGACTGGTGATGGACCGGCTGCTGCTCTGGGCGGAACGCCATCTGACGGCCTGGCAGGAGCGACGATGACCGACGCGACCACCCTCACCAAGACCAAGATCTCCTTCCGTGAGGTGGGGAAGAACTTCCCTCTCGCGTCAGGGGAGTTCACCGCGCTCGACCGGGTGTCCCTGGACGTGGCCGACCGGGAGTTCGTCACCGTCGTCGGCCCCTCGGGCTGCGGCAAGTCCACCCTGCTGAACATGGCCGCCGGTCTGTCCGCGCCGAGCACCGGGCACGTCCTGGTGGACGGGGAGCCGGTGCGCGGCCCCGGACCGGAACGCGGGGTCATCTTCCAGCAGTACGCCCTCTTCCCCTGGCTCACGGTCCGCGGCAACGTCGAGTTCGGTCTCAAGCTCACCTCGCTCTCCGCCGCCGAGCGCCGCCGCAAGGCCGACCACGCGATCGAACTGGTCGGACTCACCGACTTCGCCGACGCCCTGCCCAAGACCCTCTCCGGGGGCATGAAGCAGCGCTGCGCGATCGCCCGGGCCTACGCGGTCGATCCCGAAGTCCTGCTGATGGACGAGCCGTTCGGAGCGCTGGACGCGCTGACCCGCGTCCAGCTCCAGGACCAGCTCCTGCGCACCTGGACCCGCGAGCGCAGGACCGTCCTGTTCATCACCCACGACGTCGACGAAGCCGTCTACCTGGCCGGACGCGTCGTCGTGATGGCCGCGCGGCCGGGCCGCGTCCACCGGATCATCGACGTGGACCTGCCCTATCCGCGCACCGAGGACGTGCGGCTGTCACCCGAGTTCGCCCGCCTCCGCAACGAGGTCTGGCACGCCGTGTACCACCAGAACCCGGCGGTCTGATTACCCGTCACCAACCGTGCCCTTAGGCCCTGTTAGCCCTACGGCGCTCCCAGCCCCCGCAGTCCCGCACAGCACACCCCGCCCCGAAAGGCCCGCCTGTCATGAGCATGTCCCGACGCACCTTCCTGGCGTCACTCTCCGCCACCGCCCTCGCGCTCTCCGTGTCCGCCTGCTCCTCCGACGACAGCGACAGCGGCGACGGCGTGACCAAGGTGCGGTTCGGCTACATAGCCGACTACAACGGCGCCAGCCTCCTCGCCATCGCCGACGAACGCGGCCTGTGGAAGAAGCACGGCCTCTCCGCCTCGTACAAGACGTTCGTCAACGGACCCATCCAGATCCAGGCGCTCGGCAGCGGCGACCTCGACTACGGCTACATCGGCCCCGGCGCGATCTGGCTCCCCGCCTCGGGCAAGGCCCGCATCATCGCCGTCAACACCCTCACCTACGCCGACCGCGTGATCGCCAAGCCCGGCATCAGGTCCATGGCGGACCTCAAGGGCAAGAAGGTCGGCGTGCCGGAAGGCACCTCCGGGGAGATGATCCTCAACCTCGCGCTGCAGAAGGCCGGGATGACCATGGACGACATCAAGAAGGTCGCCATGGACGCGCCCACCATCGTCTCCGCCTTCTCCTCCGGGCAGATCGACGGCGCCGGCATCAACTACCCGCTGATCGACACCATCAAGCAGAAGGTCCCCGGCCTGGTCGAGGTGGCGAGCACCGAGGACATCGGCGGATCGTTCCCCACCGCCTTCGTCACCGGACCCAAGGCGGACGCGGCCACCGACGCCAAGGTCGTCAAGGTGCTCCAGGAGGCCAACGACTGGCGGGCGGCCCACCCCGAGGAGGCGGTCGCCCTCACCGCGAAGCTGCTCAAGGTCCCCCAGGACAAGGTCACGGCGGACGCGAGCCACGTCAAGGCGCTCACCACCGCCGAACTCGCCGCCAAGACCAAGGACGGCACCGTCGCCACCTGGCTCGACGGCATGACGGACTTCTTCGTCCGCACCGGCCAGCTCAAGAAGGCCCCCGCGGCGGACACCTACTACGCGGGCGCCGCCTACACCAAGGCCGCCTCGTGAACCTGCTGTTCCTGATGACCGACCAGCACCGGGTGGACACGCTGGGCTGCTACGGCAACCCGCACGTGTCCACCCCCCACCTGGACCGGCTCGCCGCCACCGGAACCCGCTTCGACCGCTTCTACACCCCGACCGCCATCTGCACCCCCGCCCGCGCCAGCCTGCTCACCGGCCAGGCCCCCTTCCGGCACCGGCTCCTCGCCAACTACGAACGCAACGTCGGCTATCTGGAGGACCTCCGCGAGGACGCCTTCACGTTCCCCGGCGCGCTCGCCGAACGCGACTACCAGCTCGGCCTCGTCGGCAAGTGGCACGTCGGCACCCGCCGCAACGCCGCCTCCTACGGCTTCGAGGGCCCCGACCTGCCCGGCTGGCACAACCCCGTCGACCACCCCGACTACCAGGCGTACCTGGCGGAACGGGGGCTGCCGCCGTACCGCATCACCGACCCCGTCCGCGGCACCACCCCCAACGGCAACCCGGGAAACCTGCTCGCGGCCCGCCTCCAGCAGCCGGCCGAGGCCACCTTCGAGCACTACCTCGCCACCCGGGCCATCGAGCAACTCGACAAGTTCGCCGCCGACGGCCGCCCCTTCTACCTCGCCGCCCACTTCTTCGGACCCCACCTGCCCTACCTGCTCCCCGACGCCTACTACGACATGTACGACCCCGAACTCGTCGAGCTGCCCGCGTCGATCGCCGAGACCTTCGAGGGCAAACCCCCCGTCCAGCGCAACTACAGCGCCCACTGGACCTTCGACACCATGCCGCTGGAGGTCACCCGCAAACTCATCGCCGTCTACTGGGGATACGTCACCCTGGTCGACGAGCAGATCGGCCGCATCCTCACCCGGCTGGACGAACTCGGCCTCGCCGACGACACCTCCGTCTTCTTCACCGCCGACCACGGCGAGTTCACCGGCGCCCACCGGCTGCACGACAAGGGCCCCGCGATGTACGAGGACATCTACCGCATCCCCGGCATCCTCCGCGTCCCCGGCCAACAGCCCCAGGTACGCGACGAGTTCGTCAGCCTCACCGACTGCACGGCCACCATCCTCGACCTGGCCGGCTGCGACACCGCCCCCGCAACCGACAGCCGCAGCCTGCTGCCCCTCGTCCGCGGCGAACACCCCGACTGGCCCGCGGAGCTGCTGGCCGAGTTCCACGGCCACCACTTCCCCTACCCGCAGCGGATGCTCCGCGAGGACCGCTACAAGCTCGTCGTCAACCCCGAGTCCGTCAACGAGCTGTACGACCTCGAAGCCGACCCGCACGAACTCGCCAACCGCTACCCGCACCCCGAACTCGCCCCCGTACGACGGCGGATGCTGCGCCGGCTCTACGACCTGCTGCGCGAACGCGGCGACAACTTCTACCACTGGATGACGCCCATGTTCGACATCGGTGCCTCCGACTACGACCCGACGCTGAGTTCCTTCGAGTAGAGAGGTCCCGCCGACCGTGAACCGAAGAACGAACCGCACCGCGGCCGTCGCCGCCGCCCTCGCCGGCCTCCTCCTCGCGGTGCTCCCGCCCGCCGGCACCGCCACCGCCGCCGGCACGGCGACCGCCACCTACACCAACCCCGTGACCGCCGGCACCGTCGACACCTTCCCCGACCCGTCCATGATCCGCGGCAAGGACGGCTACTGGTACGCCTACGGAACCGAGAACCCCGTCTTCCAGAGCAAGGGCCAGACGGCCGAACGGATCCTGCCCGTCCTGAAGTCCGCCGACCTCACCCACTGGACGTACGCGGGCGAGGTCTTCACCCCGCAGAACCAGCCCGCCTGGCACGGCGGCTCCCGCCTCTGGGCACCCGACATCCGCTACACCGACGGCCACTACAACCTCTTCTACTCGGTGCCGGACAAGGACACCGTCGGCGTGGCCACCGCGCCCACCCCCACCGGACCCTGGACCGACGG
Organism: Streptomyces sp. NPDC007084; assembly: GCF_040703595.1. Taxonomy (NCBI): domain Bacteria; kingdom Bacillati; phylum Actinomycetota; class Actinomycetes; order Kitasatosporales; family Streptomycetaceae; genus Streptomyces; species Streptomyces sp. NPDC007084. Next base: position 3,696 of record NZ_JBEYFY010000005.1, on the reverse strand, counting down.
CGGCGCGGTGCTGCCCGCCGACAGCGGCTGCGCCACCGGCGACATCGACGAGGCCCAGTTCACCGACGTCGGCGGCCGGCCCTACCTGTACTGGGGCAGCTACGACACCATCTGCGTCGCCCGGCTGAACGGCGACCGCACCCGCGTCGAGGGCCCGGTCACCCAGGTCGCGCAGGGACGCCGGGTCGAAGGCGGCTTCGTCGTCCGGCGCGAGGGCTACTACTACCTCTTCTACTCGGACGCCGGCTGCTGCGACGGCGCCTACAGCGGCTACCAGGTGAAGGTGGGCCGCGCCACCAGCCCGACCGGCCCCTTCACCGACGACCGGGGCGTCGACCTGATGTCCCCGGTCAGCAACGGCGGCATCGTCGTCGGCGGCAGCGACCGCTGGATCGGCCCCGGCCACAACGCCCTGCAGACCGATCTGTCCGGCCAGGACTGGCTCGTCTACCACGCCATCCCCGCGGACAACCCCGACCTCGCCCCCGTACCCGGCATCGACCGCACCCTCAGCCGGCGCCCCATGGCGATCGACCGGCTCGACTGGATCGACGGCTGGCCCGTCCTGCGGGCCGGCGCCGGCCCCTCCTCGACCCCGCAGCAGGCCCCGGTGACGACCTGGACGGCCGGTTCCACCTTCAACGACGGCTCGCTCGGCGCGTGGCAGGCGCAGGGCTCCGGCACCGCGGGCTGGAGCACGGCCACCGACCAGGACTCCGGCACCTTCGTCAGCCACGCGTCGAGTACCGGCCCCGGCTATCTGGTCACCTCCGCCCAGGCCCCCGCGCAGGCCCGCGCCGAGGCCGACCTCAGGGTGACGAGCGCGGGCGGCGCGGCGGGCCTGGTCCTCGCCTACCAGGACACCGGCAACCACGTCGTGGCCTGGCTCGACCGCGACCGCAACGCCCTGGTCACCGATGTCCGCGTGAACGGCGCCAGTGCCGGGGAGCAGGTCACGGCGCTGCCGTCCGGCTTCCAGTGGACCGCGTGGCGCAACGTCGCCGCCGAACTGCGCGGCACCCGGCTCACCGTCGAGGTCAGCGCCGACCGGCTGCACGACGCCGTCGCCACCCAGACCCGTACCCTCCCCGCCGCGGCGGCCCGGGCCGGCAAGGTCGGCGTGGCCGCCCAGGGCCCCGGAGCGGCGGCCGACAACGTCGGCGCGGCGCCCCTGTACACACCGGTCACCCACCGCGTCGCCGACCCCGCGCCCGGAACGCCGCTGCCCGCCTACAGCGACGAGTTCGACACGGCGGCGCTGTCCCCGGCCTGGTCGTGGGTGCGGGGTCCGGCCGCAGGGGTCTCGACCGGCGACGGCGCCCTGTCCTGGCCCACCCAGAACGCCGAGCTGAACCTCGGCACCAATACGGCCGCCGTCCTCACCCGGGACGCGCCGGCCGGCGACTTCCTCGTGGAGACCCGGCTGCGCCTGGCGAACGGGCCCGGCAACCAGCAGGCGGGACTCGTCCTCTACGGCAACGACGACCGGTACTTCAAGCTCGTCCACGCCGTGCTGCCGCTGAGCCACACCGCGGGCAAGGTCACCCACGTCACCGAGTTCGCCAAGGAGGGCGCCCGGCCCACCACCACATCGCCGACCGCGCTCGCCTACGGTCCGATGTTCGGGGGTCCCGCCACCGACACGCTCTGGATGCGCCTCGCGTATCACGCCGACACCGCGGGTGACGAACACGAGGTGCGGGCCGCCACCAGCACCGACGGGGTGCACTGGACGTGGACGGGCGTGTGGTCGCTGCCCCGGGAACAGGCCCTGCGGATCGGGCTCGTCTCCCTCAACACGGCCGGCGCCACGGCCCGTTTCGACTACGTGCGCGCCTACGCCTACTCCGCCACCCCCTGACCCGGACGTCCGGCCCGGGGCGGCCCGCCCTCACGAGGGACGCGGGCCGCTGCGGCGTCCCGCACCGCTCACGCCGGGCCTCTCACCCCGCCCCGCTCACCCCGCGCCGGTCACCTCGGTCGCGAGGAAGTCCAGCAAGGCGGCGTTGAACCGGTCCGGCTGCTCGACGCCCGGGAGGTGGCCGGCGCCGTCGATTACGGTCAGGACCGCGTGCGGTACGAGCGCGCGCATCGCCTCCGCCTCCGCGACCGGGGTGAACTCGTCGTCGGCGCCGACGACGATCAGGACGGGGGAGCGGACGGCGGCCAGCGTGTCGCGGTAGTCCGGCCGCTCGGCCCGCCCGCGCAGCGCCGCCGCCGCGCCCCGGGGATCGGTGGAGCGCATCATGCCGAGGACGTGCGCGGCCACCTCGGGCAGGGCGGTGACGTTGTACGAGGCGAGCATCTTGCCGATGACCTCGTCCGCGTAGCCGTCCATCCCCTCGGCCAGGAGCCGGTCGGCCATACGGTTGCGGACCGCCTTCCCCTCGTCGGTCTCGGCCGGCGCCGAGGTGTCCGACAGCACGAGAGCGCGTACCCGGCCGGGGTGGCGGCGCTGCGTCTCCAGGGCGATCTGGCCGCCCATCGACACGCCGCCGACCACCGCCCGGTCGATGCCGAGGTGGCCGAGGAGGGCTATGAGGTCGTCGGCGAAGTCGCCGAGGCGCACGGTGCCCTCCTGGACCCCGCTGTCGCCGTAACCGCGCAGGTCGGGGGTGACGACCCGGTGACCGGCCGCGACGAGCGCGGCCGTCTGGGGCGCCCACAGGGTCCGGTTGAAGGGGTGCCCGTGGATCAGCAGCACGGGCAGTCCGGCCGCCGGGCCGGAGTCGTCGTAGTGGATCGTCACGCCGCGCACAACCAGTGAACTCATGCCGAAACCCTAGCCCCAAGATCGTCGGGCCGTCTCAAAGTCCCCCGGGAGAAGCGGTGTTGGGCCGCCGGGCCGCCCGATGCCGTCGCACAGGGCGCCCGGAGCGTGGCGCGGCCCCCGGGGACCGCGGGACCGGGGTGCCCGCGCGCCTCCGACCGGGAATTTCGCGCGCGTCCGGAGCCTTGTGCAGAGCGGTGGCCGTGTCGGCGCGGCGGTGGGGGAGACGAACCGCCGGGGTGCGCGCGACGGCAGCTGTGCGAGCCTTTTGCAAGAGTCGGAAGAAGGGTGTGTGCGATGAGCCGGAACGAGGAGAAGGCGCTGCTGGCGGGCGGCTGCTTCTGGGGTGTGCAGGAACTGATCAGGACCTTCCCGGGTGTCCTGGACACCCGGGTGGGATACACCGGAGGCGACGTCCCGAACGCGACGTACCGCAACCACGGCACGCACGCCGAGGCGATCGAGATCACCTTCGACCCCACGAAGACCGACTACCGGACGATCCTGGAGTACTTCTTTCAGATCCACGACCCGTCCACGAAGAACCGGCAGGGCAACGACATCGGTCTCAGCTACCGGTCCGCGATCTTCTACTTCGACGACGAGCAGAAGCGCGTCGCCGAGGACACCATCGCCGACGTCGACGCCTCCGGACTGTGGCCGGGCAAGGTCGTCACCGAGGTCGTGCCGGCCGGTCCCTTCTGGGAGGCGGAGCCGGAGCACCAGGACTACCTCCAGCGGTACCCCGACGGGTACACCTGCCACTTCGTCCGCCCGAACTGGCGGCTCCCGAAGCGAGCCGAGGCCTGAGCCGGCGAGAAGCCCCCGCGCCGCCCGGGGCGGGGGGGTGTGGCCGGGGCGCGTAGGGCGCGCGGGGGACCGGCGGGGTGGGGGGTCCGGGGCCGACGGCCGCGGGCAGGGGGTCA